>NZ_JAMZEE010000027.1:0-59533 GCF_024704895.1 Bacteroides muris (ex Fokt et al. 2023)
AGAGTTCTTTTTGAGGATGTTTTTCTGTTTTAATGAAGAGCATAGCGGGCTATGTGACGAATAGAAACAGAAAAACATAAGGGGGGCAAATCACTTTGTATGTAAACTACGAGAGGGATAAATTGGCTGAAATGCCGATGGATAAAGGGATTGACGTAAAGATATAGATTTTATGAGTCCAAAACGTTCTGTTATATTTGCTTATATTGTGGGCTAATTTAATTGAGTTTTTATGAAGTTCTAAACAGTAAAAATGATATTACGTAAAGTAGAGGGCTGAATTGACGCTTTTTGAGGCGCGATTCAGCCTTTTTTCCGTGTGGAGTGTTTAGGTTATTCTTGAACACAACGAATGAGGTGAGACTGCTTGATAATGGCTCTACGGGTTATCTTAACGCTACCCTCAGTGAGACCCGCATGAAGTAGCGAGCTCTTTTTGATACCTATTTGAGCGTCATTTAGGACGGTATAAATGGCGCTGATACTGCCGAAATAATAGTCCTTTTTCTCGAAAATGAGATGTACGTGAATTATCTTAGTCATAAATTCATTATTTAGAAGTTTATTTCTACAAAGAAATTCTAAATAATAAATATATAGAAGTATTTCCAAATAAAATATGTACTGTTTAGGGTGTTTAGAGGATATGACTTCATAAGTTCTTTTGTATGCCCAAATGAATAAATGACGTTGATAAATAGCAATGAGGCGAAAGGTTAAAAACAAACTTAGGGATACCATAAGGGATACCGATAAGGGATACCTTATTTTGCAGAAAATAAACAGACCGGAAAGAAGCTTGGGAAGAAGCTGAAAAAACTTTTTGAAGAAAATTTAAACAGGCTCTAAGTATGCCGGATTGGGTGGTGCAGGCTCTGTCAGAATGATCGTTGCATCAAAGCAAGGACATTGCTTCACCCACTCTTCCGGCTCTATCTCCCCGTTATGGTTCAGGTCGGGGCTTAGGTCGCGGTGACCGCAAAGCCGGGCACTGGGATAATCTTTCAGCAACAGCAACACAAGTACGCGCAGAGAATGCCTTTGGAAAGGGGTACGCGCATCGGCAGGGCGACCATACTCGTCAAGACCACCTTCGTAACAGACACCGATGCTATTTGCATTCGCCTCCGGGCAGGGACAAGGGGCGAAGAGACTTGATGTCACCATTCTTCCGGATATAAAAATGATAGGAGGATGTGTCCAAACACCAAAAATATGAAAATCACCCCTGTCACAGATATCTGTAGCAAGGGTGATTTTATTAAAAAGAGGTTTTTGACACATTCTGGTCTATCGTCAAGTCGTGCTCCGTATAGTAGCGGTCGCAGCGGGTGGCGGAACAATGGACGACGATAAGATTGATGAATCTCATGAGAATTAAGAATTAACTTTTTAATTTAAAAAAGCTACACCGTCATGACATGGATGCTCAAGGCACCAATGAGGGCAGAAGCTACAGCGATTATCACTTTCAGGATTTTATCCCAAACAGATGATTTTGTACTTATAGGAAATTTAAATTAAGGGTTAAGGATTAAGCCTATTCAGATTATATTCAAAAAGCTTTCTTTATTCAGCTTCTTTTGAGCTTCTTTCTGGTCTATCTTCCTGTTTCTATTTGCCACACAGCTTGCTATGATCCTCATAGAAACAGAGAAAAATCTCCTCAAAAAAGAACTCTCAAAATGATGCAGAATAAAATTTCATTTTTTATCCCAGCGGATTCTCGCCCTGATCACCGTCATTGCTGGACCGACGCCTTGATTGCCTTCGCCGGAACTGCCCTCCTCGGGCTTGTCGAGCACATAGTCCACATAGCCGGGCTGCGGGTCACGGCGGTGCTGCCGTTCACCAACTTCAGCTCCATGTTGAGGATAAAGCGTATATTCACCTTCGCGATAATGCGCACCGTACACTTCTCCGAGGTCTCCATGCCGGGACAGCGGAACGTCATGTGAAAAGTACCCAGCTGGTTCAGCTTCACTTTGTCACCGTTGGCAAGGTTGCCTTGAATCTCCTCCACCAGGGCTTCGATGACGTGCTTCACGTCGCCTTTCGTCATGACACAGTCCTTCTGGATGGAGGCGGCAAGGACATCGACGTCTATGGTGCCGCAAGTCTTGGGTTTCTGACGGAGATAGTACAACATGGGCGAGACCGGGGTCGCTCACAATTTTATGGCATTGGAAGCGTTCTACAATTACATTCATAAATTTGAAAAGTTATAGTTGTTTGCCAATATATAGTTCACAAAAACGCATCATCCGTCCACACCGAATACATCATACATTAAAGGCAAACGGATGATATATTGAGGGTAAATATATGATGAATATCGCAGATAAACTTCTTAATGACTATTAAGTGTTGTTATAAAACATGATATTATTTACTGCAGATTTGGAGACTATCAAAAAACACGTACCTTTGCAGTGTGTTTTTCATAGTATTAGATTTAAGGTTAACGAAAGATTGGCTGTCTGGGATAGATAGCCTTTTCTTTTTTCATACATTACCGTTACCGTTATGAAATTATTTTTTCTACATTTGCACCCGCTAAAAGGAAACAAAACCGCATCAGGCTGAAAAAAACATGAGGAATACATCACCCACCGCACCTACCATCCGCTTCCGCCGCTGGAGCAGAAAAGCCTACGCTGCATTTGCCAGCATAGGACGGTGTGTCACCATCGGTTGCCTGCGCAAAAGCGTGGCAGACAGCTCTCTGTCCAAACAGAAAACTGCGGGAACCGACGGACATGCCGGATGCGGGGAAGAGAGTACCTGGAAAGGGAAAACGGAAGGAAGAGAAACCGACACCGACATTCCGCTGGGTAGCAGCAGCGCCCTAACAAGTATCCTCACGGAGCTGGGAACAAACCGGCACATTCTTTTTGAAACACAAGTCATCCGCCCCTGCGGGAGTACGGGCGGACAAGACACATATAGCCTGAAACAAAAGAGAATAAGAGGTACGAATTACCGGAAGCCATGCAGCAGAATGACGAGCTGCACCGCCCCGGCAATCCGTACCTCTGTCTTTATCCACGAACTTAACCCAAGAAAGATATGACCCTACAGAAGTTGAAGGAACAAGTGCTGCGCGGCAGCCACATCAGTAAGGAAGAAGCCGAATGGCTGGCTGTGCAACCCGACAAGGAAGCACTATACGAAGCTGCCCACGAGATAACCCGGGGCCTGGCCACGGAGGAGTTTGATATGTGCTCCATCATTAATGCCAAGTCCGGACGATGCCCGGAAAACTGCAAGTGGTGTGCACAGTCGTCGCACTACAAAACCCAGGCAGACGTGTACGACCTGGTGGACAAAGAAGAATGCCTGCGGCATGCCCGGCATAATGAAGCCCAAGGCGTGGCACGTTTCTCGCTGGTGACCAGTGGACGGAAGCCCTCCTCCAGAAACATGGAGAAACTGTGCGAAGCCGCCCGGCACATGCGCCGGCACTCGTCCATCCAGTTGTGCGCATCACTGGGACTGCTCAACGAAGACGAAATGCGGGCACTGCACGACGCAGGCATCACCCGCTATCACTGCAACCTGGAGACAGCCCCCTCCTACTTTCCCCAACTGTGCAGCACGCACACGCAGGAAGAGAAGCTGCGCACCCTGCAAGCCGCCCGCAACGTAGGCATGGACATCTGCAGCGGCGGCATCATCGGCATGGGCGAGAGCATGGAGCAACGTATCGAATTCGCCTTCACACTGCGCGAGCTGGAAGTACAGTCCATCCCCATCAACCTCCTGAACCCCATCCCCGGTACACCGCTGGAACAGCAGGCACCACTCAGCGAGGAGGAAATACTGACCACCATCGCCCTCTTCCGCTTCATCAACCCGACAGCTTTCCTCCGCTTTGCCGGAGGACGCTCGCAACTAAGCAAGGAGGCTGTGAAGCAGGCGCTGCACATCGGCATCAACTCCGCCATCGTGGGCGACCTGCTGACAACGCTCGGTTCGAAAGTGTCGGAAGACAAGATGCTGATAGAAGATGCCGGATACCGGTTCTGCGGTTCGCAGTTCGACAGAGAGCACCTCTGGCACCCCTATACTTCTACAACCAACCCGCTGCCGGTGTACAAGGTGAAGCGTGCCGAAGGCGCCACCATCACCCTGGAAAGCGGAGAAACCCTCGTAGAGGGAATGTCGTCGTGGTGGTGCGCCGTCCACGGATACAACCACCCCATACTGAACCGGGCGGCAGAGGAACAGCTGGGCAAGATGTCGCATGTGATGTTCGGAGGGCTGACACACGACCCTGCCATTGAACTGGGCCAGTTGCTGCTACCGCTTGTCCCGCCGTCCATGCAGAAGATATTCTATGCCGACTCGGGCTCGGTGGCAGTAGAGGTGGCCTTGAAAATGGCCGTGCAGTACTGGTATGGCAAGGGAAAGGCGAAGAAGAACAATTTTGTGACTATCCGTTCGGGCTATCACGGGGATACATGGAATGCCATGTCTGTCTGCGACCCGGTGACGGGCATGCATTCGCTGTTCGGGGCATCATTGCCGATGCGCTATTTCGTGCCGCAGCCGCGCTCGCGCTTCCACGGCGAATGGGATGAACGGGATACGGTGGAACTGCGGAAACTGGTAGAGGAGCATCACGAGGAACTGGCAGCGCTTATCCTCGAACCTGTGGTGCAGGGCGCTGGCGGCATGTGGTTCTACCACCTCCAGTACCTACGCGAAGCGGCACAGATATGCAAGGAACATGGCCTGCTGCTGATATTCGATGAAATAGCCACGGGCTTCGGACGGACGGGAAAACTCTTTGCCTGGGAGCACGCGGGTGTGGAACCAGACATCATGTGCATAGGAAAGGCCATAACGGGCGGATACATGACGCTGTCTGCCGTACTGACAACGAACGAAGTGGCGGATACCATCTCCAACCATACGCCGGAGGTGTTTATGCACGGCCCCACCTTTATGGGGAATCCACTGGCATGCGCCGTGGCATGCGCTTCGGTGAAGCTGCTGACCTCGCCCGAATACGACTGGCAAGGAAAGGTGAACCGCATCAGCCAGCAACTGCTGGAAGAGCTCGAGCCGGCACGCCGACTGCCGCAAGTGACAGATGTACGTGTGCTGGGAGCCATCGGGGTGATTGAGACCAAAGAACCCGTAGACATGGCGTGGATGCAGAAACGCTTCGTTGAAGAGGGAATCTGGGTACGCCCGTTCGGAAGATTGGTATACCTGATGCCTCCGTTCATTATAGAGCCGCAACAGCTGACAAAGCTGACGGGAGGATTGACGAAAATTATAAGAATGTGCTAACATTGGCATATGGACACATTAAAAAGAATTATGAATACAACCGAATATATGCAGCAAGAACTGCAAACACTAAAAGAACACAGCAACCTGCGCCTACTGCCGCAACTGACGCACGAGGGGCGCACAGTGGTAGCCGATGGCCGACGCATGCTGAACCTTTCGTCCAACGACTACCTGGGCCTGGCCGCCGACCATCGGCTGAGGGAAGAATTCCTGCAAAATCTGACGCCGGACAACTTCCTGCCGACCTCCTCCTCCTCCCGCCTGCTGACGGGAAACTTCGGGATTTACGAAGAACTGGAGACGGAACTCGCCACACTTTTCGGCACGGAGACAGCGCTGGTACTCAATAGCGGCTATCATGCCAATATGGGGATTCTGCCCGCCGTGAGCGATGCACAAACCCTGATATTGGCAGACAAGCTGGTGCATGCCAGCATCATCGACGGCATCCGCCTATCCACCGCACGCTGCATCCGATTCCGCCACAACGACCTGGCGCAACTGGAACGCCTGCTGGAACAGCATCATACGACATACCGGCAACTGATTATCGTCACAGAAAGCATCTTCAGCATGGACGGTGACAAAGCCGACCTCACGGCATTGGTGCGTCTGAAAAAAAAATATCCCAACGTACTGCTCTATGTGGACGAAGCCCATGCCTTCGGCGTAAAAGGAGCACGAGGCCTGGGCTGCGCCGAAGAAACCGGATGCATCCGGGATATAGATTTCCTCGTGGGCACCTTCGGCAAGGCAGCGGCATCTGCCGGCGCATACATCGCCTGCTGTCATACGATACGCGAGTACCTCGTCAACCGGATGCGAACCCTCATCTTCACCACGGCACTGCCTCCGACAAGCATTGCCTGGACACTGTTTATCGTACGGAAACTTGCCGGAATGCAAGACCGCCGCGAGCATCTGGCAAGAATCGGCCGGACGCTACGCGAAGCATTACAAGCCAAGGGGTACGGATGCCCCAGCGCAAGCCATATCGTCCCCTTGATTATCGGCCCCAGCGCCGACACCGTGTTGTGCGCAGAGCTGCTGCAGAGGCATGGATTCTATGCGCTGCCGGTACGCCCGCCCACGGTGCCCGAAGGAACATCACGCATCCGCTTCTCGCTGACGGCAGACATTACAGAGCAGGAGATAGAAGAAATGATTAAATATATATAGTGTAAGATAACTCATCACATATATTATTATGAGACAGGTTTACATCATCAAAAAAAATAACCCCAAGCTGCTACTGTTCTTCGCAGGATGGGCCGCCGACGAAACACCCTTTAAACAATATTGCCCCCAAGGCATGGACTACATGATTTGCTATGACTACCGCACGCTCGATTTCGATACTTCCATCCTAGAGCAATACCGGCAAGTGAACGTAGTGACATGGTCTATGGGCGTATGGGCTGCTCCTATCGCACTGGCTTCCGTGCCCAAGGAGAAACTGATGCTTATAGCTTTTAATGGTACCATTACCCCTATCGGTGACACAGATGGAATTCCCGAAAAGACCTTCCGAGACACCTTGAGCGGACTGACTCCCGCCTCGCTCCAGAAGTTCATGCGCCGCATGTGCAAAGACAGCAATGCCTACAAAGCCTTCCTTGCCATCACTCCCCGCCGAGACTTCAACGAAATTAAGGAAGAGCTGGAACTCATTGAGAAAAAATACACCCGAATGAGAGGGATAACCATCGATGAAAACGGCAATTATATCTACCCCAATAATGACGAGACGGATGCCTATGCAAACGATAAATGCCAATACATCAATTATGACTACGCTTTCATAGGCGCCAACGACCGCATATTCCCTTTAGAAAATATGAAAACAAATTTCGATGACATGTTCAATGATGACAAACTAATTGTTGTAGACTGCGCCCACTATGACGAACCAATGTTCCGCTTCTTGCTGCAAGACATGTGGTCGATGCCCATTGACGACTTTCTAAGCCATCTGAGAGAACTGGATAGACAATAAAAGAATTGAAAAAAATGACAGACATCCCTACCCGCTCCATAGACAAAGAACTTGTAGCAAAACGCTTCTCCTACTCGCGAAGCACCTATGACCGCGAAGCCAGCGTGCAACGGCAAGTAGCCGAAAAAATGATGCGCCTGCTGACTGACGCCCTGCTTTCCGCAGGCATACCCCGTCCGCAACTTCCTACACACTTCCGCCACATCGTAGAGCTTGGCTGCGGAACGGGCAGCTACTCGCGCATCCTGCTGAACACCTTGCAACCGGAAACGCTGTTGCTGAACGACCTCTGCCGGGATATGGAGGAATGCGTCGGGGAGCTATGCACTACGCGCACTACGCGCGTCAGCTTCTTGCCCGGTGATGCCGAAGCTCTCGACTTCCCCGCAGAAACCGACCTGATAACCTCGTGCTCCACCCTGCAATGGTTCAATGACCCTGGCGCTTTCCTCACCCGCTGCCACCAAGTACTGATGGCAGACGGACTGCTTGCCTTCAGCACCTTCGGCACCACAAACATGCACGAAATACGCCAACTGACGGGGCACGGGCTGGAGTATCTCTCCATTGAGGAGCTGCAAGCCCTGCTCTCTCCCGGCTTCGATGTTCTCCATGCCGAGGAAGAGGTAGTGACCCTGTCCTTCCCCACCCCTCAGGCAGTGCTGAAGCATCTGAAGCAAACCGGAGTGACGGGAACGGAAAAAAGGATGTGGACGCGCAGCCGCCTGCAATCCTTCTGCGAAGCATACGCCACCCGGTTCAGTGATGCCGCAGGCAACGTAAGCCTAACCTATCACCCTATTTATATCGTCGCACGAAAAAAAACAGAATAATGGAAACAAAAAACATCTACTTCATCAGCGGCATTGATACAGATGCCGGAAAAAGCTATTGCACCGCCTGGTACGCCCGTGAGCTTATGCAACGCGGCCTGCGTGTCGTCACCCAGAAGTTCATCCAGACCGGCAACACCGGTCATTCCGAGGACATCGACCTGCACCGTCGCCTCACCGGAACCGGCTATCTGCCGGAAGACAAAGAGGGGCTGACCATGCCCGAGATATTCTCCTATCCCTGCTCCCCCCACCTCGCCGCTCGCATAGACAAGCGTCCGATAGACTTCGGAAAAATAGAGCGTGCCACCAGGGAACTTTCCCACCGCTATGATACCGTGCTCTTGGAAGGCGCCGGAGGTCTGATGGTTCCCCTCACCGAAGATTTCCTGACGATAGACTACATTGCAGAGAAGCAGTACCCGCTTATCTTCGTCACCTCCGGAAAGCTGGGCAGCATCAACCACACCCTGCTGAGCTTCGAAGCCATCAAGAACCGGGGCATCGCGCTCGATACGGTACTCTACAACCTCTACCCCACTGTGGAGGACAAGACTATCCAGGAAGACACGATGAAATACATCAAGCAGTATTTGTCCAAGCACTTTCCCGGAACAAAGTTTGAGGTAGTGCCGGAAATTGTGTAAATTTGCAGCACATAAACGTCCTACTGCACATGGAAGCATTTACATCAGATTCTACTGAAATTATCGTACTCGCTGCGGCGGGTGGCCTGTTCCTTATTCAAATTATCTACTACCTCTGTCTCTACAACCGTATCCATGCACGCAGCCGTGCCGTGAAACAGGGAGACATGCATTTCACCCAGGAACTGCCACCCATATCCGTCATCATCTGCGTCTGCGAGGAATCTGAAAATCTGCGCCGCAACCTGAGCGCCGTGCTGGAGCAGGACTACCCCAAATTTGAAGTCATCGTCATCAACGACGACGACACCGACAAGAGCGAGGATTACCTGACCATCCTCGAAGAGAAATATCCCCATCTCTACCACAGCTTCGTGCCCGAGTCCTCCCGCTACATCAGCCGCAAGAAACTGGCCGTGATGCTTGGAATCAAGGCCAGCAAATATGACTGGATGGTGTTTACCAACGCTGACTGCATGCCCCAAAGCAACCAATGGCTGCGACTGATGGCACGCAACTTCACGCCACGCACCCAGGTGGTGCTGGGCTACAGCGGCTACGAGCGCGGCAAAGGCTGGCTGCACAAACGGGCTGCATTCGACAACCTGTTCACTTCCATGCGCTATCTGGGATTTGCCCTGGCAGGCAGCCCCTACATGGGCATCGGGCGTAACCTGGCCTACCGGAAGGAACTCTTCTACCAGCAGAAAGGATTCTCCGCACACCTCAACCTGCAACGCGGAGACGACGATTTGTTCATCAACCACGTGGCCACCCCGGAAAACACACGGGTGGAAACGGATGCCAAAGCCATTGTGCGCATGCCGCCGCTTCTGCGTGCCAAGGATTGGAAAGAAGAGAAAATAGGCTATGCCTCCACAGCACGGCTGTATCATGGAATGCAACGCCGGATGGCCGGTTTTGAAACCCTGAGCCGCCTGGCATTCCACGCAACTTGGACAGCCGCCATGATTATCGGCATTCTGCATTTCCACTGGCTGGCAGCAGGCGTGGCTTTTCTTTTGTTCCTGCTCCGTTTCACCATGCAGGCCGTCATTGTCAACAAAACTGCCTGCGACCTGGAAGAACAGCGCAGTTATTACTTCACCCTACCGGTTTTCGACCTATTGCAGCCAATACAGTCTTTGCGTTGGAAGTGGTACTGCCTGTTCCGCAAGAAAAGCGGTTTTCTGAGAAAGTGACTCTCTTATTCGTAACGGATGGAAGTTGCCGGATGGATGCGTGTAATCAGGAATGAAGGACCCAGCAGCATCAGTAGCGAAGCCAGCAATGCACCAGCATTCAGCAGCAGAAACAGCCAGATATTGAAAGATACCGGAACAGTAGCCATGTAATAGGTTTCAGGGTCGAGTTTGAACAAGCCAGACCAGCGCTGCACGAAATAGAATGCAAGGCCAATCATGTTCCCCCAGAACATACCTTTCCCAATGAGAAAGACCGAAAACCAAAGGAAGACTTTACGGATGGTAAAATTATTGGCTCCCAAAGACTTCAACACGCCTATCATGGAGGTACGCTCTATGATGATAATCAGCAGGCCTGACACCATGGTGAACCCCGCCACCCCAATCATCAGAATAAGAATGACCCAGATATTGACATCCAAGATGCCCAGCCAGACAAAGATTTGGGGATTGAGCTGCTCTACATTGCGGACGCAATACTCGGCACCATAGCGGTCGGGATTCCCGTCCGCATCGGCAGCTATCTCATAGGTGGTTTCTTCCAGCTTATCATAATCGCGTATTTCCAGCTCCACACCGCTCACCTGGCCGGGCTCCCAGTTATTCAGCCTATTCACCAGACAGAGGTCGGTAATCAGGAACAGGTTGTCGTATTCGGAGAAGTTGGTTTGATAGATACCTACAATCTTCAGGCGGCGGGCACGCACATCGTCTTGGATGAAGTAGGTGTCTATCTTGTCACCGAGCTTCAGTTGTAGCTTGCCGGCAAGAGACTTTGAGATGACTACACGGTTGGACGAAACAGAATCGCTGAATTGCGGAAACTCCCCCTCCAGCAGATGGCGGTGGAAGAAGGTGCTGTCATATTCCTGCCCCACACCCTTCAGCACCATTCCCTGAAAGGCATCGGCGGTCTTTATTATCCCCAGCTTGGTGGAGTAGCGTTGCACATGCTCCACTTCGGGATAGTCGGAAAGCGCAGCCATCATGCTGTCGCCCACCACCACCGGACGCGTCTCATAAGAGCGAGCAGCATCCAAGTTCCCAATCTGGATATGGGCACTGAACCCCACAATCTTATCCCTTACCTCGCTCTTGAAGCCGACAATGACGGACACGGCAATAATCATCACCGCCAGTCCGAGGGCAATGCCCACCATGGCGATAAGAACAGCCGGACGGGAAACCTGCTTGCCCGGCTCCGAGTTGCGATAAATGCGCAACGCTATAAAGCGAGATAAGTTCATGGGCCATTATTTTGTAGGCGCGGATTACACGGAAGATTTGAAACAGACCTCTTTATCTTAAGTTTTCCGTGTAATCCGCGTAATCCGCGCCTAATGAATTATTTCATTTTATTCGGTTCGTCCCGGATAGGCTTCCAATGCCTTTTGCAGGACAAACAAGGCGCGGTTCAAGTCGTCTTTTTTCAGTACGTATGCGATACGCACTTCGTTGCGACCGGACCCCGGCGTAGTATAGAAACCGGAAGCGGGAGCCATGAATACCGTCTGCCCCTCGTACTCGAACTCCGACAGACACCAGGCACAGAACTTGTCGGAATCATCCACCGGAAGCTTTGCCACCGTATAGAACGCTCCCATCGGGATGGGCGAATATACGCCCGGTATGCGATTCAATCCGTCAATCAGGCATTTACGGCGTTCTACATATTCATCGTATGTGTCGCGCAGGTAATCCTCATCGGCATCCAGCGATGCTTCTGCGGCAATCTGGCCAATCAACGGAGGACTGAGGCGCGCCTGGCAGAACTTCATGACGGCATCCCTGATTTCCTTGTTCTTCGTAATCAGGGCACCGATGCGGATGCCGCACTCCGAATAGCGCTTGGACACGGAGTCAATCAGCACTACATTGTTCTCAATGCCCTCCAGATGGCAGGCAGAGATATAGGGAGAACCCGTATAAATAAATTCACGGTACACCTCGTCCGAGAAAAGGAACAAATCGTACTTCTTCACAAGGTCGCGAATCTGGTTCATTTCACGGCGTGTATAGAGGTAACCCGTAGGATTGTTGGGATTGCAAATCAAAATGGCACGCGTGCGCTCGTTAATCAGCTCTTCGAACTTCTCGACCTTGGGCAACGAGAAACCCTCTTCGATGGTCGTGGCAATGGTGCGTATCTTGGCTCCGGCAGAGATGGCAAACGCCATATAGTTGGCATAGGCCGGCTCGGGAACAATGATTTCATCACCCGGATTGAGGCAAGCCAGGAAAGAAAACAGCACCGCCTCCGAACCGCCGGAAGTGATGATGATGTCGTCTGCAGTCAGATTGATATTGTACTTCGCATAGTAGCCCACCAACTTCTCGCGGTAACTGCGGTATCCCGCACTGGGGCTGTACTCCAGAACTTTCCGGTCGACGTTCCGTATCGCGTCAATCGCGACTTGCGGTGTAGGCAGGTCGGGCTGTCCGATGTTCAGGTGGAATACATGTACGCCTCTTTGTTTGGCAGCATCTGCCAGAGGGGCAAGCTTTCTGATAGGAGATGCGGGCATCTCCATTCCGCGAATGGATATTGTTGGCATGAGGTCTATTTACTATTTTACGATTTACTATTCAATATAGAGTATCTATAGGTGACATTGCTATCACTTTATCTTAAAGTTGCAAATGTAGCGAATTATTTGAAACCAAAAGGAAGGCAGGACAATAAAAACTTTAAAAAACTTATCTATCGTGAAAACTCTATGATATGTAAACAGAAACTTGTACCTTTGAAAAAGCAAACGAACCAAGCAGGCTCAATTAATAAACAGTAAATTGTAAAATTGTAAATAACATCATGGTCATCAACCTTATAACTTTTGCTTCCATACTGCATAAACAAGCATCAATCCGTAACTCCCACGAAGTGATATTGACTGAGTTGGAGAAGTACTTTACCGTCAACTTCATTGATTACAAAGACATAGACAAGTTATCACCCGATGACTTCAGCATCATATTCATCGCGACCGGAGGCGTGGAAAGACTGGTAATCCAGCATTTCGAGTCCCTTCCCCGCCCCACCATCCTCCTGGCAGACGGCATGCAGAACTCACTGGCCGCCGCCCTCGAAATATCTTCCTGGCTGCGCGGCCGGGGAATGAAAAGCGAGATTCTTCACGGAGAACTGCCCGAGACCATCAAGCGTATCTTTGTTCTGCACAGCAATTTCATGGCACAACGCCGCCTTTTCGGCATGCGCATCGGCGTAATGGGCACTCCGTCCAATTGGCTCGTTGCCAGCAATGTGGATTATCTGCTTGCCAAGCGCCGCTGGGGTATCGAGTACACAGACGTCTCATTGGACCGCATTTACGAATACTACGGACAGATAACGGACGAGGAGGTGGGCGAAGCATGCGCCAGCCTGGCAGAAAAAGCGCTTGCCTGCCGCGAGGCAAGCCCCGAAGACATGATAAAGGCCGTGCGGCTGTATCGGGCCATCAAAAGGATTGTAGAGGAAGAGCGACTGAGCGCCATTACCCTCAGCTGCTTCCGCCTGATAGACCAAACGGGAACCACCGGCTGCCTTGCCCTTGCCTTGCTGAACGACGACGGAATCATTGCCGGATGTGAAGGTGATTTGCAATCCGTCTTCACCATGCTGGCCGTAAAAGTGCTGACGGGAAAGAACTCTTTCATGGCCAACCCTTCCATGATAAATGCCCGTACCAATGAAATCATCTTGGCACACTGCACCATCGGCATCGCACAAACGGAGCAATTCATCATACGCAACCATTTTGAAACGGAGAGCGGCATCGGTATTCAGGGAATTCTGCCAACGGGAGACGTAACCATCGTGAAATGCGGAAACGAGAGTCTGGACGAATATTACTTAAGCACCGGCGCGCTTGTTGAGAATACAAACTACATCAATATGTGCCGCACCCAAGTGCGGATAAAGATGAACTCTCCTGCCGATTATTTCCTCAAGACACCGCTGGGCAACCACCACATCATGCTGCATGGCAATTACGAGGATATATTGGAGGAGTTCCTGCAAGCCAATGCCTGCAAACGGATTGAATGATTATTCGTTCGCATCCGGTATCACCACCTCGCCTGAAACGGGGAAATACGTTCCCTAGAATGAGCACAGATTACTCAAAAAAACTCATTCATCATGCAATGCTTCAGCGGGCTGCACCTCCATGGCCCGTGAAGCCGGATACCAGATTCCTGCAATCACCATCAATGCCATCAATATCCAGACAATAGAAACGCATATGACAAATCTCCCCCAAGTAGCATCCGTGGCTTCCGTAAAAGTGACATCTGCCATAACCATGTTAATACATATTGTCAAAGCGGGGATAGAGGCAAGCGCCAACAGCAGCAACCCTTCACCCAGCAATTGCCAGCGTATTCTTCCGCGGCTGCTGCCCATGGCCATGCGCAAAGCAATCTCGCTGCGGCGATGGCGGGTACGGAACCAGAAAGTTCCCATCAGCCCGATGAATACATTGAAAACGAAGAATATCACAATGAGCCTTGCGCTGCGGATATACGGAGTGATTCCTTCGGCAGCATCCCGTTCTATCTTCTGGTCCTTATAGCTCTGTATGTCGAAAAGATAGAATGGAGCAACCTGCAGCTGCGACGTCATATCCTGATAGAAACGGGCTGCAAAATTATCCGTATCCGCCTCCGGACGTATCCGTAGGGAGATGAACGGAAGGTACTGGGCCTCATAGAACCAACCGGGAAAAGGAGTCAGAACAAAAGGTCCGTAACGGGCATAATCATCCGTCTTCTGCAAAGCACAGACTGCAGAGACACAGTAACGAAGACTTCCGTTGTAATAATCCAGGAACTCGCGACCCACCGCCTCGGCACTTGTCTGAAAAAGACTGTCTGCCAAATCACGGGTCACCACGGCAGGCAGAGGACTGGCAGTGGAATTCCAATCCGAGACATTCCCCTGCAACAACGGAATACGCATGACGTCGAAATATTCGGGAGACACATAGCGCACTGTAGTCTCAACAACATGCACGCTGTCCGTCGTATACCCCTGGTAAACACGCCCGCGGGTATAAGTATCGGTACCCAGCCACGTGGCAGCACTTTCCACTGCAGGATATTGCCTGATACGCCGGAGCACCTCCTCCATCGGTTTGAACCAGAAGGTCTGCAGGCTGTCTTCCGACGTGCACGACACTATCTGTGTGGGATTGCAGGAAATCCTTATCTTATAGACATGCTCCAAATCATACCCCTTAGGCTGCCGTTCTGCATGGGCAAAGCCATAGAGCACATCCACACAATACCACATCAATGTAAATACAATCAACAGCTCGGCAAACAGCCAACCGTTACTGCGGCGCTGGTTCCATATCTGGTGCAAAATAGAATGTATCATACTCGTTACTGTTTTTAAATTAGAATTTGTTTATCCGCTCATTCACCGCCAAGAACCTCGGCTATGGGACGGCGAGTGGCATGCCAGGCCGGAATAAACACAGAAAGCAGGTTGAACAACAGACATACCACCAATACAGCCACGAAAACCGCAGGTCGGAGGAAGAGCCAGATGCTTACATCAAAATTCGCTCCGGGAGCGCCATCGCCAAGCATCCAGTCCTTGCCCAGCCATAGGAATATGCACGAAAAGAGAAAACCGAGCAATGCGCCGGCAAATGCCAAGGCCAGATTCTCGCGGAGCAACTGCACCATCAAGGTAGAACGGCTGGCACCGTATGCTTTCCTTACCGCAAGCTCAGCCATGCGACGGGACATTTGCGAAGATATAAGTCCGCTGACATTGATGGCGGGCACAATAAGCAATATCAACCCCAGAATTATGCAGGTTACGGCAGGGCTCATCGTGTCATTACGGAAGAACTGCCGTTCCGTATAAGTGCTGAGATCGGGAAGTTCCAGTTTATATTCGGTCAGTGTCTCGTTGAAGCGGGCAAGCGACTGTTCTATCTGCCGCTTGAGCTCCTCTCTGCCGACACCGGGCCTGACAAGAGCCACAGCCTCGAAACCTCCCCGCAGCCCTTCACTGCCCAGACCAGAATCCCGGGTGGAATAAGGCATCCACAACTCTCCATAAGCAAATGTGAACAGAGAGCTCACATCCTTGGTGACCCCGACAATGCGCTTAGGGCGAAAGTTAACAAAATAATTCTTGCCAATGGCTGCTTCGGCAGACCCGAAAGCTTCGCGGGCAAGCTGTTCGCCTATAACCACGACATCCCGGCAAGCATCGAACTCTTCGGTACTGAAAAGACGGCCCGCCACAAGAGGGATATCGTAGACACGCCAATAGTTCAAATCCACCTGACGAACCGTGCGGCGCATTCCCCGCGCGGGTGAATCCCCACAATATCTAAGATAGGTAGGTCCCAGATAGGTGACAAGTTCCGCACCCGGAAGTTCTGCAAAAATAGCGTTGACAGCCCGATAAGACATACCCGTATTAGAATTGCTGTGGTCGGACTTACGGTAAGAGTATCCATAAGAGGAATATACCATACTACTGCGGTGCGACTCGGGAGCCAAGTCAGCCGTCTGGATGTCATACACCATGTAAATGACCATGACAAAGGTGATGCTCACTGCCGTACCGATGACGGAAACAGCACTGAAAAAGGGATTCTGGTGGACAAGAGCTAAAATTTGTTTCATAACTTTCTATTCATCATGTAATGCTTCAGCGGGCTGCACCTTCATCGCCTTTCGGGCGGGAACGGCCTATTTTCAAATTATCAGTATTTACCCCGCCTATGCCTCCTTTAGAAATGTCAGCATGCCCGGCAGTTCCGCTCAGAGTAATTTCGCCGACTCCTCCCACCTTGGCAGAGAGATAATCGCAAACTACATGGATGTCGGCACTACCCACACCCCGCAAAGCCACCCGCAGGTCGCGGCAAGTCAAATCCTTCACATGCACATCACCCACACCTTTCACTTCAAACTCCAGCTTATCCAGCTTCAAGGGTTCCTCACAGTTGAATTCACCCACACCGATAAATTCCAACATCTTTAAATCCGGAGCCGAGAGACGGATGGTGACACCGTCATCTTGGTTGCGCATCTTCTTATCCTTGAAACCGATGGTGAGATGACCATCCTTCACTGTGCTCTCCGTATTCTTCACGTACTTCTCCCGTCCTTCAATCTGTAGGGAGTAGCTGTCGCTCTGTGTGAAGTAAACCGTACCCACAGAAGTTATCCTGATGGATGAGAAAGCCTCCACCTTACGCACTTCACTCACTTTGTTATCTTGTCCCCATGCACAAATTACGCCTGCAAATGCCAATGCCAATGCGATGATAACACCTATAATATTTGTCTTCATATTCTTGCTTATTTATTACAATGATGACTTACTCAAAAAAAACAGACAATGTGTTTAGTACGAACGGATGATGTATTTGCCCCAAACAAGTGATGTGTTCGATACAAACAGATGATACGTTCTTTTTTATCGTTGATATTATTTTCTTATTCTTCATGCAGTGCCTCTGCCGGCTCTATCTTCATGGCTTGCCGTGCCGGATACCAAATGCCCATCATCACCATCAGCGCTATCAGCAGCCAAGCCCCCAGCGAGCCTATCAGGAAGCGCATCATGCTCCACTCCACGGGCCAAGTGGCAATCAATGCAGTACGTCCAATGGTGAATTCGCCGACACCTACGTTGTAACATACCAGCATGGCAGGCAGAGTAACCAGCGCCAACAGCAGTAACCCCTCTCCCATAAGAAGGGCAAAGACCTGCTGCTTGGTACTACCCATCGCCAACCGCAAAGCTATTTCGGAGCGACGGCGGCGCGTGCGGACCCAGAAAGTACCTATCAGTCCCAAGAAGACATTTCCCAAGAGGAACAGCACCACTATTGTCTGACTGTTCACTTTGTCCGTATCTCCATACATCACTTCAAACTGTGCCTGCATTTGCGTGTAAGGTTCCGCACTGGCAACAAATATATTGTCCGTATCCAGCCTCGGCGCTATCTCGCGGAGAAATTGTTCCCGGTAGTCCGGCCCGTCGGCAGCAGGCTTTACACGGAACACAATCTGCGCCTGCTCATTTCCGAATCTCTCACGCATAAGCTGCTCGCCCAGGCGCATAAAAATCCAATGAGCGTCATTGCCATAGCGGTAATCGCGGAAGCTGCCGACAATGCCACCTTGAGTAACCGTATTCACCGTATCTCCACGCCATGTCAGCGGTGTGTTGAGTGAGAATTCCGGCAACCGTTTCTTGAAGGCATCGGCAATAGCCTGGCTCAACATCACATTATTGATACCGACAGGCAAAGCGGCAAAAGTCCGCCCTTGCTGCTCCTGCATATGAAAAACCCGTGTATATCCACCGGTAGCATAAATTATACGCCCGTTCTGCCCGATGGTATCTTGTACAGCCAGCGAGTTATAACTATTCGCGCCACTCATAGGCAAGCTCCAATAGCTCAACGAGGCGGCCTCTACAGTCGGTTCTTGCTCCAGCCTTTTCAGGATATTCAGATACTTGTCGGCATTGAGCAATGTCGTATCACGGCTCTCGCCTCCCTGCACCGTAGTAAGACGATAAACATGGTCGATATCATATCCCAACGGACGATAGAAAGTATATTTCATACATCCCAGAGAATCGCAAAGAAACCACATCACGATGAATACCAGAAAGAGTTCGGCCAACACCCACCCACTATTGCTCAGGCGTGCCCATATCATGCGTAAGTTGTGTAAAATGAATTTCATAATACTTCTTGTTTTATTTATCGTTTAGTGAATCTACAATTGTCCGTCTTGCCGCCATCCATGCAGGCAGTCCGGCACTAAGCATATTGATGACCATGCAGAAAGCAAAAGCCAGCAGAAATACCCAAGGACTGAACAATGCTTCCATGCTCAGGCTAAAGTCACCGGCCGTACCGACATTCTGGTCATTGGTAAAAAGCCAGGTACGCATTCCCCATACAGCCACATAGCTGAACAACAATCCTCCCACACCGCCAAGCAGTGTCAGCACCAGATTCTCATTCAGAATTTGGCGTATCAGTACACCGCGCGTTCCACCGAAGGCCTTACGCACTCCAAGCTCCGAGATGCGCTGCTGCATCCGGCTGTTACTCAGTCCGCACAAATTGAGCGACGGCACCAACAGAATGATGAACAATGCAATGGCATATTGCAGGTATAGCATCGTCACATCCGGTCCCACGTTAGACCATACATGGTTCACATGAGCCACGATGCCGTCCGGTTGCTCCATGATGTCTAGCTGCATATCTCCCAATCCTGCATTGACAGCCTCTATCCGTTTGGCAATACCTTGACGAATGGTCTGGAAATCATCGGATGTACGTGCCAGTACAGCAATATGAGTATCACCGCCATAACTCCATACCGAAATCACTTCCAACTTATCCGCCGGATACATGCTCCATATTTGTGCGTAAGCATCCTTTGCCGTGACAGAAACATCCTTTACCACTCCTATCACACGCACCGGTTCGCGATTCAACAATAACTGCTGCCCCACCGCATCCGTCGTGCCAAACAGCTTACGTGCCACAGAAGCACAAACCACAACTGCCTTTGTACCTCCTGCACGGTCTTCTTCGCCGAAACCATGTCCTGCCAGAAACTGCAGGCTGAATACCTTCCAGAAACCCTGGTCGGTCTGCATAGCATCCACTTTTACCCGGTTGCTGCCATCTGTAAGAGACACCAAAGCGGCACTGGCCGGAGCAAAAGCAGTACAAGCTTCCACTTCGGACAGCGGCTGTATACATTCTTTCATAAATGCCGGTGAAGGAGTATTATAGTTTTGTATCCTCTTCTCTGTCTTGCTGCTTATATGCATGGCAGAAAAATAAAGGCACCGGCTACGGTTCACTTCCGGTTCCAAATCGGCATACTTCGTTTGCCAGATAATCACAATAGCCATAATCATGGTAATGGCAAACGCCGTACCCAGTATGGAAATTATACTCAACAGCGGATTCTGCTTCAAGATAGTAAAAGCTTGTCTTACGGTTTGCATTTCATTTAATTGATAGTTGATAATTAATAGTTGACAGTTGCTAAGCAGTAATTATTCCACCTGACGTCCGTCGAAGAAGCGGATGGTACGTGAAATCTGTTTGGCCTGCTCTTCATTGTGGGTCACCATCACAATGGTACGTCCGTCTTCCTTGTTCAGCTGATGCAACAGCTCCATGACTTCGGCACCCATCTTGGAGTCCAGGTTACCGGTAGGCTCATCGGCGAGGATTATCTCCGGGTTGCCGATAATGGCGCGGGCAATGGCTACACGCTGGCACTGACCGCCGGAAAGCTGTGTAGGCATGTGGCGCATGCGGTGGCTCAAACCTACCTTCTTCAATACCTCTTCTGCCAAACGGCGGCGTTCTTTGGCAGACACCTTTCTATACAGCAAAGGCAGCTCTACATTATCCAATACATTCAGCGAGTTAATCAAATGGAAAGACTGAAACACAAAACCCAGCTTCTGGTTACGGAAAGCAGCCAGCTCCTTGTCCTTCATGCCGTCTACTTTCGTACCAGCTATTTCGATGGTACCGCTGGTGGGTGCATCCAATAAACCCATAATGTTCAGCAACGTAGATTTTCCGCAACCGGAAGGTCCCATGATACTGAGAAATTCTCCCTTGTTCACTTCGAGGTTTACATTTTCCAATGCCACGGTTTCAATCTCGTTTGTACGATAAATCTTGTTGATGCCAGTTAACTTAATCATAATGGTAAGTATTTAATTGTTATTATTCTGTTCTATTTCTATCCCGCACAATTTCTGCTTCAAGGGATCAAAAACTGTACCAAAATCGTTTATCATTGATTATCTGCTATTTATACATGCAGTAAGGTGTCCAAAAATGAACACCTTGTCCGTTTTCATCTATTCGTCACGCAGGGCTTCCGCAGGTGAGATGACGAGCGACACGAGCAGATAATGCGAGGTGAAATCCGACACCCAATAGCTCTCTGTGCTCTCTACCCAATTCTGTCCTTTGGCCAGCCCTTCTTTCAGTGCATATTGCAAATAAAGCAGAAAACCAGTCAGTGAAGCGACCACGGTCAATACCGTGCCTTCGCCCATCAGCAGGCGGACAATGTCACTACGTGTAGCTCCGAACGACAGCATCACTCCCACTTCCTCGCGCCTCGTACGTGTCTGCAACCAGAAAATGGCCAGCCCCGTACCCACAATGTAGAGCATGCTGAACAGTTTATTCTGCTTCAACAGTTCCCAGGCTTGTTTCCAGTAAACCTTTATCATTTCAGTTTCAACTTATTCTTGTTCTTATAGTTACTCATATCGCTCACCACCACTTCATCACCCGGTTGCAAGCCACTGACCACTTCTACAAACTCAAAGTTGGAATCGCCCAGCTGCACCTTGCGCTTTACAATTTCCTTGTCGGAATTGCGTACAAAAAGTTCATACTCCCCACGTCCCACATAATAGCTGGCATTGGCTATGCGCATCACGTCTTCCTTCACTGCATTCATCACATAGACGTCGGTTTTCAGACCGGAACGCAGTCGGCGGTTGTTGTCCTCATTCAACTGCACGGTAAAGGAGATGACGCCATTCTTCGAAAGCGGAGTAACACTGCTTACGGAACCTTCCAGCTTTTCGCTGCCAATCTTCACAATGGCCTTGCCGCCGGCAGCCACACGGTCACCGTAAGTATCGGCAATCTCGCCTTCCACCTTGAAGTGGCTCAAGTCGGAGATGACGGCAATCTGTGAGCCTTCGGGAACCTGGGCTCCAATCTGATTGTTGATATAAGTGAGGATGGCCTTCCGGGGCGAACGCACCTGCGCGTCGTCGAGCGTACGTTTGGTTTCGGCCAGTGTCTTGCGGAACATGCTGAAGTCCAACTCCTGCACTTGGTATTCTGCAGCCAGCACTTCCTTCTCGTTGGCATACTGCTGCTGCAATTGCTCGTATTCCAGTTGTGCTACGTTGTAGCTCAGTTCGGCTTGACGCACTTTGTCGGTGGTACCCGAACCGAGGCTATCGAGGTACTGCTCGTTGCGCAGCTCCACCTTCATGCGGTCCAGCTTCATGGCGGAGACTCTTATTTTCATCTGAAGGTCGGTCAGCTTGGTCTGGTTGTCGAGTTTCAGCTGTTTCAGCTTGTAGCTGCGCATCTGCTCTTCGTCCAGCATCTTCTTGTAGTCGGTTTCGGCACTCTGCAAGTCCAGTTTCAGTATGGGGGTACCTACATCCACGCTGTCGCCACCTTTTCTGTACACTTCCAAAATGCGGGTATTGATGGGCGAGTTGATGATTTCCTCGAATGCCGGGACCACCTTGCCGGAGGCGCTGACGCTGACTTCGATCGTTCCCTTGCCTACTTTGGAGAACACAAGGTCTTTCTCCTTCACTCCCGTACGCATCAATGAAATGAGTACACTGACCACTACGATACCTGCCACACCGATAGCACCGTAGCGGATGATTTTCTTATTGCGTTCCTTGCTACGCACTTCTTTGGGGATTTCTCTATCCATATCTTTAAATTTTATTGTTTGCGGACATAACACTTAACATACACTAAATCCATGCCAAAATCATAACCTGCTGAAAGTAAGCGGAAAGAGAAAAAACAAGGGTGTCCGTTTTCGGACACCCTGTACATTTTCGGATATATTCACCACATCTGTACCTCCAACCGCTTGTTTATGCAAATGAGCCTCCTATCCTTACCGATCCTGCCCATCCCTTCACTATAGTGAATTGTCATTAAAAGGCTTTTAATACGCTATTGAAAGCCTTTCAATGTGATATTAAAAGCCTTTTAATGACATTTCAGATATATACCCATCCCTATACGCTCCTATAGGCACACCGCCTCATCTCAATCTTAAGCGGTCTCCAACCTCCGGCACATATTCCGCATCCTTGCGATTCATCTTATAAAGGTTCTTCAGGCGGATGCCGTACTTTTGGGAAATGGTGTGCATGGAATCGCCGTCCTTCACAATGTAGACGGTATGGGGCTTGGCAGCCTTCTTGCGCTTTTCTTTCAAGTAGATGATGTCTCCCGCCTCCAGCGTGTATTCCTTATGGAGGTCGTTGTATTTCACCAGCTTCTTCCAGCTGATGCCAAACTCCTTGCCCAAGACCTGAAAAGTATCTCCGTTGCGTGCCACCACATAAGCCATATCGTTGGCTATGTATACCCGATGCGGATTGGCCAGCCAGGGCTTCTTTTTCAGTTCCCTCTCCCAACTGCGGGCATCGCGCTTGCTCATGCCACGGCTGTCGTACTTATACAGTTCATAATCCTCGATAATGGTTATCAGGCGGTTGGCATACGACGGATCGGTAGCGTAACCGGCCTTCTTCAGGCCACGCGCCCAGCCTTTATAGTCCGTAATCTTCAGTTTGAAAAGAAAGGCATAGCGTGCTCCCCGTTTCAGGAAATCGGAATGATCCTCGTATGATTCCCTCGGATGGCGATAGGCGCGGAAACATTCATTGCGGGCATCGTCATCATGCCTCACTCTCCGTCCACGCCAATTGCCTCCACACTTGATACCGAAGTGGTTGTTGCTCTTGCGTGCCAGCTCGCTGTATCCGGCACCGCTCTCCAGCAATCCCTGCGCTAGTGTGATACTGGCAGGTATCTTATGACGCTGCATCTGCTCCACGGCAAGGGGGGCATACTGCTTGATATACTCATTGTAGCGGGCATTCCGGCGTTGTGCCTGCACTGTTGTAATGGAAATGAAAAGAAATGCTATGATAGCAGTCAGTCTGAAAATCCGTTTCATGCTTAAAATGTTGAGTTTTACACAAAAGTCCGTAAAAGAATTGAAATAACCAATCTCTTTCCTATCTTTGTAACATTAATTACAAATTATAACCCCTTGCCTTATGAAAGAATTGAATATCGAAATCGCCGTCAAGATATACGACTATGAAGAACTGGATGCCGCCGACCGCGAACTGATGGATGCCGCCCGCGAGGCTACCAACCGCAGCTATGCCCCCTACTCCCACTTCTCGGTAGGAGCTGCAGCCAGACTGGCAAACGGTATTGTAGTGACCGGCACCAACCAGGAAAACGCCGCCTATCCTTCCGGGCTGTGTGCAGAACGCACCACCCTATTCTATGCCAACTCCCAACATCCCGACCAGGCAGTAACCACCCTCGCCATTGCTGCACGCAACGAGCACGACGAGTTCCTGGAGTCTCCCATCCCGCCCTGCGGCGCCTGCCGGCAAGTGATGCTCGAAACGGAGAAGCGCTTCAAGCAGCCAATGCGGGTGTTGCTGTATGGCAAAAAGGGAATCTACGAGCTGAAGAATGTGGGAGAATTACTGCCACTCTCGTTCGATGCTTCGGCCATGAAGTAACAGAACCAATAAAGTATTAACATCGTGTCTGCAGGAAGTTAATTTCTTGCAAACACGATATTAACTTATTGCCGACACGATATTAATATCGCAAAAAGCCTTTGTTATTCAGTGGAAATCATTACCTTTGCGCCCACTAACCAATTAATTCCACCGATGAGAATATCCGACTAAAGACAACACATTTCGGTAAACATCACTATCAACATGCTTTTTCAGACTGAACGCTGAGCATCACCTATATAGATGTTTAGCCAATACTGTGTTTGTCTGTACCCCTCCCCTTCGAGAATTTCAATTTCGGGGAATGCTTGCATCTCCCCTATCATTCTTACTTCTAAAAACACAGTAGAAACTTATGAGCTTTATCATCAAAGACCTTAGCTATATCCATGCAGATAAGGAAATCTTGTTTTCACACCTCCACTTGAGTATCAACTCCGGAGATAAAATAGCCCTGACCGGAAATAACGGTTGCGGCAAGTCTACCCTCATGCGCATTTTGGCAGGAGACTTGTCACCAAGTTCGGGAACGGTGCTACGCCCCGAACATCTGTACTACGTGCCCCAGCACTTCGGACAATACGACCGGCAGACAATAGCACAAGCTTTGGGAATCAGCCACAAGCTATCTGCCCTGCATGCCATCCTAAGCGGTGACGCTACCGAAAAGCACTTCAATACGCTCAATGATGACTGGAACGTGGAAGAACGCGCCCAGGCTTCTCTCGACAGCTGGGGACTGGACGGTATCCCACTCTCCCGTCCGATGGAAGGACTTAGCGGCGGCGAAAAGACCCGCATCTTCCTGGCAGGCATGGAGTTGCACAACCCAACAGCCATCCTGCTGGACGAACCGACCAACTATCTGGACGCGGATGGACGGGAACGTCTGTATAACTTGATACGACGGACATCGGCTACCGTGCTCGTCATCAGTCACGACCGCACGCTACTGAATCAGTTGCCTGCCATCTGCGAACTCTCCTCCCAGGGATTGACGTATTACAGCGGAAACTACGACTTCTACAAAAAACAGAAGACCCTGCAACAAAACGCCCTCACCCAACAACTGGAAGAGAAGCAGAAAGCCCTGCGCCTTGCACGCAAAGTGGCACGCGAAGTAGAAGAACGGAAGGCCAAACAGAATGTGCGGGGAGAAAAAAACTCCATTAAAAAGGGGATTCCCCGCATCATGATGGGAGCACTGAAAAACAATGCGGAAAACAGCAGTAGCAGACTCAGCAGCATACATGCGGAGAAAGCGGAAAAGCTGCAGACGGAAATGGCAGGCATCAAAAGTTTACTGTCGCAGACGGACAAGCTGAAAACAGACTTCAACACCTCCCATCTGCATACGGGCAAGATTCTGATTATGGCAAGGAACGTCAACTTCCATTATCCCGACCATACAGCCTCCCCCGCAGAAACACCCCACACGGAGACGGCTGCAAAGAGTCTCTGGGCTTCTCCCCTCACCTTCCAGCTAAGAAGCGGCGACCGCCTCAGCCTGAAAGGAAAAAACGGCAGTGGAAAAACAACCCTGCTGAAACTCATCATGGGCGAATTGCACCCCACCGACGGAGTGATGGAGCGTGCCGGCTTCACCTCCGTCTATCTGGACCAAGAATACTCCCTCGTCCGTAATGAGCGCAGCGTACTCCAACAAGCAGAAGCTTTCAACCACCGCCACCTGCCGGAACATGAAGTGAAAACCATCCTCAACCGTTACCTCTTTCCCCGCGACGTGTGGAACAAGCCGTGCGGCAAACTGAGTGGCGGCGAAAAGATGCGCCTTTCCTTCTGCTGCCTGATGATTGCCGACAACACCCCGGACATGTTCATTCTGGACGAACCCACCAACAATCTGGACATCGAGAGTATAGAAATAATAACGGCAACGATACGCGACTACGCCGGCACCGTAATTGCCATCAGCCACGACCGGGAATTTCTGAAAGACACCGGCATCGAACGGGAGATACTTTTGGAATGAATCAGTAATTTAGGTAACAACAACCGTAATTTGTATACTGCCGTTCTCATAAAACCTGCCTATTTTTGCAGCACGTAATCATTTACTAACTAACGATCAACGAATATGAGCAAAAAAGTATTAATCCTCTCCTCCAGCCCTCGCAAGAATGGAAACTCCGACCTCTTGTGCAATGAATTCATGCGCGGTGCCGCAGAGGCCGGACATCAAGTAGAAAAGATTTTCCTGAAAGACAAGCACATCAACTACTGCACGGGATGCAGCGTATGCAGCATGTACGGCAAACCCTGCCTGCAAAAGGACGATGCCGCCGAAGTGGTGGAAAAGATGATTGCCGCCAACGTCATCGTCATGGCAACCCCCGTCTACTTCTACACCATGAGCGCGCAGATGAAGACACTGATTGACCGTTGTTGCGCACGCTACCTTGAAATAAAGGACAAGGAGTTCTACTTCATCATCGCCGCCGCCGAAGAAAGTGTCCCCATGATGGAGCGTACCATCGATGGTT
Organism: Bacteroides muris (ex Fokt et al. 2023); assembly: GCF_024704895.1. Taxonomy (NCBI): domain Bacteria; kingdom Pseudomonadati; phylum Bacteroidota; class Bacteroidia; order Bacteroidales; family Bacteroidaceae; genus Bacteroides; species Bacteroides muris (ex Fokt et al. 2023). Next base: position 26,867 of record NZ_JAMZEE010000027.1, read on the forward strand.
TCCGTGGCTTCCTCGACTGCCTGAAAGAGCCCAAAGAATGCGGCACCATTTATGGCGTGGGTGCCTGGAAGGTGGGCGAGATAAACGACAAGCCTTCCATGCACGAAGCCTACGAGATGGGAAAAAAGGTATAAAGAACGAATACTAACCGCTATACAATACATTTATGCTACGTACCATCAGACTGACCCTTGCCGTCATCTTCTTCGCACTCATCACGCTGTTGTTCCTCGACTTCACGGGAACACTGCATGCCTGGTTCGGATGGATGGCGAAGATACAATTCCTGCCGGCCGTGCTGGCACTGAACATCGGTGTAGTACTGTTTCTTGCAGTGCTGACCTTGGTATTCGGACGCATCTACTGCTCCGTCATCTGCCCGTTGGGAGTATTCCAGGACATTGTTTCCCGGCTCTCCGCCAAACGGAAGAAAAACCGTTTCCGCTACTCGTCCGCACTGAAATGGCTACGCTATGGTGTGCTGGGAGTATTCGTACTTGCCATTATCGGCGGACTGAACTCTTTTGTCGTGCTGCTGGCCCCTTACAGCTCATACGGGCGCATCGTTTCCAGCCTTTTCTCCCCGCTCTACCAGTGGGCAAACAACGGACTGGCCTACCTGGCCGAACGTGCAGACAGCTATGCCTTCTATGAAACGGATGTATGGATGAAGAGTCTCCCTACCCTGCTGATTGCCACGGTCACTCTGGTGGTCCTCATCGTGCTGGCATGGCGGGGCGGACGTACCTATTGCAACACCATCTGTCCGGTAGGTACAGTGCTTGGTTTCCTCTCGAAGTATTCCTTGCTGAAACCGGTGATTGACACAAAGAAGTGCAACAACTGCGGACTTTGTGCCCGCAACTGCAAGGCATCGTGCATCAACATCAAGGCACACGAAATAGATTACAGCCGTTGCGTGGCATGTATGGACTGCATCAACAAGTGCAGGAAAGGTGCCATCACTTACACACGCCGCAAGTCGGCCTCCGCTGCAGTCTCCCGGGAAACCTCCGTGGCACCGGAGCAGGTAAACGACGCCCGCCGCGCATTTCTCTCTACAACTGCCGTGTTTGCTGCTACGGCAGCCCTCAAGGCGCAGGAGAAGAGAGTGGACGGTGGACTGGCTGTCATCGAGGACAAAAAAATCCCCGAGCGCGCCACTCCCATCACTCCTCCGGGCTCACTGAGCGCCCGCCACTTTGCACAACACTGCACAGCCTGCCAGCTCTGCGTATCGGTATGTCCCAACCAAGTGCTCCGGCCTTCTTCGGACTTGACAAAACTGATGCAGCCGGAAATGTCCTACGAACGCGGTTACTGCCGCCCCGAATGCGCCAAGTGTGCGGAGGTGTGCCCTACCGATGCCATCCATCTGACGAGCCTCGCCGAGAAATCGGCCGTCCAAATCGGTCATGCCGTATGGATTAAGGAGAATTGCATCTGCATCACAGACAAGATGGAATGCGGGAACTGTGCCCGCCATTGTCCGGCCGGTGCCATACAGATGGTTCCTTCAGACCCGGAAGACGAAACCTCCATCAAGATACCGGTAGTCAACACCGAACGCTGCATCGGATGCGGAGCATGCGAGAACCTTTGTCCGTCGCGTCCGTTCAGTGCCATTTATGTGGAAGGCCATGTGATGCACAGAACTGTCTGAAGCAAGTTTATCACCCTAATATCCATTTATAATTTCAGTCCTATCACAATGAAAGAAGACAATAAGAACAAGATAAACCGCCGCGATTTCTTCAAACTCGCCGGTGCAGGAACGCTTGCCTCGGCAGCAGCCCTGTACGGCTGTTCGGGCAACAAGAACAACAGTGACAGCGAATCGGCCGCGCTGGGCGAGATACCAACCGACAAAATGACCTACCGCACCAATCCCAACACGGGCGACCGGGTTTCTCTGCTGGGATACGGATGCATGCGATGGCCCACCCGGAAACGTGCCGACGGAAATGGAGACGAAATAGACCAGGAAGCCGTGAACGACCTGATAGACTATGCCATTGCCCACGGAGTGAACTATTTCGACACCTCCCCCGCCTATGTGCAAGGTCTGTCGGAGCGCGCCACGGGCATTGCCTTGAAACGCCACCCACGGGAGAAATTCTTCCTTGCCACAAAGCTGTCCAACTTCAGTCCCGGCACGCACAGCCGCGAAGAGTCCCTTGCCATGTATCACCGCTCCTTCCGCGACCTGCAAGTGGACTACATCGACTACCTCTTGCTGCACGGCATCGGCATGGGCGGCATGGAAGCCCTCCACTCCCGCTATCTGGACAACGGCATGCTGGACTTCCTGCTGAAAGAGCGTGAAGCCGGACGCATCCGCAACCTCGGATTCTCCTATCATGGAGACATCGAAGTATTCGACTACCTGCTCTCCCGCCACGACGAACTGAAATGGGACTTCGTACAAATCCAACTGAACTACGTGGACTGGCGGCATGCCAAAGAGGTGAATACCCGCAACACAGATGCCGAATACCTATATGCCGAGCTGACGAAGCGAAACATTCCCGCCGTCATCATGGAGCCGCTGCTGGGCGGACGCCTATCCCGCCTGAACGACCACTTGATGGCACGTCTGAAACAACGCCGTCCGCAGGAGAGCGTGGCTTCCTGGGCCTTCCGATTTGCAGGTACTTTCCCCGATGTGCTGACCGTACTGAGCGGAATGACGTACATGGAGCATCTGCAAGACAACCTGCGCACCTTCTCACCGCTTGTTCCATGTACGGAAGAAGAGTGTACCCTGCTGGAAGATACCGCCCGACGAATGCTGCAATACCCCACCGTGCCGTGCAATGACTGCAAATACTGCATGCCGTGCCCCTACGGACTGGATATTCCAGCCATCCTGCTGCACTACAACCGCTGCATCAACGAGGGCAACGTGCCGCAGAGCAGCCAAGACGAGAATTACCGCGAGGCACGCCGCGCCTTCCTGATAGGCTACGACCGCAGTGTTCCCCGTCTCCGCCAAGCCAACCGCTGCACCGGTTGCGGCCAATGCAACCCGCACTGTCCGCAAAGCATCGACATCCCGGCAAAACTGCAGGAGATAGACCGGTTTGTGGAAGCGCTGAAGCAGGAAACCCTTTAACGGAGTTATCTTCCACATCCGTTTTCTTTTCAAAGATTACCAATCATATGCCGATTCTTCTTTTTGTATAACTTTGCAAAAAGAACCACGGATAAACGATGAATAAGAAGATTTTAACGGCTATTTTAAATAAGTACCGACCTGCCGGGAAATGGGAGTGCAAGTGGCAGGCGGATATTTACTGCTGAGACATAGCCTTCAATAAGCACGCTTTCAGGGCAAACCCTATTTCAGTAATTCCGCGAAGGAATGTATCCCGCCCGATAGATACGGTCGAAGAACGGTGTCCACTCATTGTCCGTGATACCAATCTGCAGACCGTAGAAGTGCGTACCGGCTTCCCGGCAACGGCGAATCTCCTCCATAAAGGCAGGTGAAGAGTGAGGAATCTTGAAGTCGCTGACCCAAAGCACATCGGCATTCATATACTCCTTGCCTTCTTTGAGCAGGCGGAACGTGGCTTCCAACATACGGGTGGCATCTGTATCCCCGCAAGCTGTCTTTGAGAAGAATTCGAGCAGCCTTGCCCGCTCTTTCCTTACGTCAATCGGATGAATGGAAACGGAAAAGGCTATCAGAAAGCAGTTCCGCCGTTGGCGGTCGGCTATCTCCAGGAGTTTTATCAGCAGGGAGTGGGCAATCTTCTCCGGCTTGCCAGCCATGCTTCCCGAGGTGTCCAGACAGACAATCATCGGACCTTTGGGACGGGCAGGCTTGGTTTCGATGCGCCGGGCAGGCTGCATGATTTCCGATTTATAACGGAAGGTCTGGAGCTTGCGAGTAAGGTATTTGTAGACGAACAAATCTTCTAGTTCGCTGTCAGCGGAATGGGCAAGCTCAATGGGAAGCAGGGCATTGAGGTCGTTGCCGGTGCTGATGCCCAGAATGTCGCATTTGGAGGAGTGCTCCATTTTGTAGACATTTCCCTCGGCAACGCGGATTTGCTCACGTCCTTCGTCATCTGCCATACGCCCCATCTTGCGGGCCACTTTCACTATCTCGGGACACGACCGCTGGATACGCACGATTTTCCGTATACGTTCAAAGTCGACGGTATTCCATAGACCGCTCATCATGCCCCAAGTCTGGAAGAATTCGTCCTTGTCCACCCGGTTCTGGCGGACGTACTCGGGGATGTCTTTCAGATTGGAACGGAGTCTGCGCTCGAGGGCGTCTTTGCGGAAAGCTATCTCTTTCTCCTTTTCTTCGTGCATCTTCAATTGGAAAGCGCCTTCCCAGTCATCCACCATTTTCTCCCAGACTTCATCGTCCGCATGCCCTCCTTCGGTGCCGAAGTGGCTACGATAGAAGCGGGAGTCGAAGCCGTACTTCCGGTATTTGTCGGAAATCTGCTGGAGCAAGGCTTGCCAGCCGTCTTTCCGCCTTGCTATGGACCATTCCAGCACGAGTTTCATCTCATTCCGTTCCGACTGGCTTTTTCTGAAGTTATACTTCTCCTTATCCAAATTCAATTGGATGAACTGAATCATGGTGTCGTAAAAGATACGGGCACAGAGTTCATCACTTAGCACCTGCACCTTGACCATAGAGTCGTTCATCACAGAAAGAAGATAGGCATACAAAGGCTCAGTATCCGTCTCCGCACACTCTCCGGTGGCTACGAAGCGGTCTAGTGCCTGCACGTAGAAGGCGGCGTCATATCGGGTAGCGGTGGTGTTCATCTTCTTCTCGGTTACCGGAGGATTATTCGTCTCCATATCTCAGTTTACGCATGTCCACACGCGCCCAAGCTATTTCCTTGCGGACGATGGAGACGTATTGCGCTACGCTCTTTTTGTCTTCTTCGGAGACGAAAAGGTTGTCGGACAAGTCTCTCACCAAGCGGTCTATGCCGGCGGCGGCAGTGTCCAGTTCCGTCTCATAATCACGGTCGGTGATGGAGAGGTTTCCCAGCCAGAGTTGTTGCTCCTCGCCCCGCTGCAGGCGCCGCATGGGGAAGCGCACACCATTGATGTAGAGATGCTTGTCGTCGCGGTAGAGGGTGACGCGTTCGGTGCCTTTCTCTTTCATGGCGCCGGTATCGGCAAAGGCGCGGATGATAGTACGCTTGGGATTGAAAGGATCGGCATACATTACGCCCAAGGTGGGAGCATCTTTGGCGCTATACTCCTTCAGATTCTTGTAGTCCACGATAAAGATGTAGGTGTTGCCCGTACCATGTTTCTCCACCTGGTAGTAGAAGTGGGCCGTTATCAGCAGGTCATCATCCCTACGGTCGCCGGCAAGGCGGGCCTTGTCGAGAGCTTCGCGCACATGGCTGACTTTCAAATCGGATTTCAGCGAGGAGGCGATACCAGCAATCTGCTTTGTGTGGGGCACGAACAAGGCACGGATAACGATGTCACGGATGGCAAGGCTCTCATCAGGCTCACTCCATAGGCAGTGGTAAACGGGAAGCAAGTCGGTCAGGGAGACTTCTGTGCGGCCGTGGACAAAGGCGGAGGTCTTGAGCAGCTTCACGATGTTTTTCCAGCGGCGGTCGCTGACGTAGACATTACGGTGCAAGTCCGAGTCCTGCATCTCCACGCTTGTCAGGCCCCGACGGATGGCTGTGATGCAGGAAAGAACATCGAGAGGCAAGGTCACGCGGCGTATCTCTGCTTGCCATTCGGCATACTCGCGGTCGGAGATTTGCCATTCGCAGGCAGTCGTTTCCGGATGGTCGGCAGAATCGTCCAGCAGCATTTTGTAGAAAGACTCTTCCTGCTTGACGCAGGTGCAGAGGATGCGGATAAGGAAACGGTCCCACAGAGCTTCCAGCCCTTCACCCTGCGCGGGCAGTTCGTTGCTGGCGGCTACGAGCAGTTTGAGGGGGAGATGCAGTTCCTTGTCGCCGTTGCGGAAAAGTTTCTCGTTGATGACGGTTAGCAGAGTGTTCTGTATGGCAGGGCCTGCTTTCCATATTTCGTCCAGAAACACGACATCGGCTGTGGGCAGATAGCCGTCGATGGCACGTTCATACTTGTCGGATTCTTTCAGTCGGCTAATGCTGACAGGACCGAAAATCTCGTCGGGCGTAGAGAAGCGGGACATCAGGTATTCAAAGGCACGGGCATCTGTAAAAGCCGACTTTAGCCTCCTGGCTACCATTGACTTGGCTACTCCCGGAGGTCCCAGAAGGAGAACACTTTCACCTGCCAGGGCTGCCAGCAGGGAGAGGTTTATCTCGGTTTCTTTTTCGTATACTCCCCGGTTCATTTCGGAAAGGAGGAGACGGATGCGTTGGGTTATTTCCACAATATGATTTATTTGTAGTCAGTACTTATGTATAAAGAAAAGCGTGTAAAGATACAAAATAGTAGCGAAATCAGAGAGATTCTTATTAAGATTCACTATCTTTGGAAAACAAATACACACAGACACGCACACACGTTGTGATTTGCTTTCATTTCCTATATCTATTACCATTTCTACCTGGAGACAAATTGTCCCCAGGTAAGTGACCAGTCCTTCATCGGGTCAGTCCCTATTATTGGGGATTTAACAATCCCCCCTCTTTTGCCGAAAACTAAAACTTTCCTCCCCAAACACTACCCTTCGTATCACAATATTTTATACCTTTGTTCACTAAGAAATAATCGTCCCATACCCATTTCTGTTTCGTCCGACAGCTGTCGGACGATAATTAAACAACCGTTGGACGATAACGCAACAGTTGTCGGACGATTAGTTCTTAGGAAAAAGAAAATTAATTCGCTTAGCGACAAAAATAATTCCCCGAAGCGACGAGAACTGTTTATCGCTATAAACAAAAATGAATATCTTATGAGCGCGTATTACGACCTTTACGAAACGCCTTCGCCCGACGGGAAAGAAGACAAGAAATCACTCCATGCACGTATCTGCCCGAAAAGGACTTATACCCAAAAGGAGTTTGTGGAACATATCGCAACTTTCCAACATCTGCCCAAGAATGTGATAGGGGCAGCATTGGATGCCTGCATTGACGAGTTGTGCGATTTGCTGGCCAACGGAAACATCGTGGAGCTGGGAGAACTCGGATTCTTCAGCACTTCACTGAAATGCTTGCGCGAGACCGACGACGAGAAAAAGAAAATCCGCTCCGAATCCGTCCAATTCCAAAACGTACACCTGCGCATCAGCAGCACGTTCCGCAACAACATCAAGAAGAAAATGACGTTGGAACGTGTACACTCCACTACCAAGAAATCGAAAAAAGTAGTAGAGACCACCGAAGAAACAAGAAAAGCCGAACTGGAACTGTTCCTCAAGCAGAATGTATGTATCAACAAGAACGAATACATCCAGCTAAGCGGACTAACCAGACATGCCGCCATAGACGAACTGAACAACTTCATCCGGCAAGGGTTCCTGCGCCGCCGCGGAATGGGAAGGTCAACGGTCTATGTGCGACAAGAAAAAGACACAGCAAACGAAATTTAGGGGGGCAAGCACAGAGACACAGAGACATAGAAATTAATTTGAAAAGAATCTCTGTGCCTTTGTATTTTCGTGTTCATCCCCCCAAAATAATAAAACAACAAACAATGGAAAAATCAACAGAACCCCAACCCTGCACGCAGTGGTTCGTCTTCTTCAAAGACCAACTGCTGCTGAAAAAAGGATATACAGACAAAGGAGAAATAAAATACAGCGTACCCGTCAGTATAGAGCCTCCTCTGACACCGGAAGCCGGAAGTAATATACACGAAGTGTTCCCCCCCAACGGCAAGCAAGTACGTGCATTCGCCTTGGAACAGCCCGTGACCGAAACCGACGAATGGGTAATGATAGGCCTGCGAGCATCGTACGACTACATCGCGCCAGACGAGTACCGTTCCGCAGGAAAGGCTTTCCAGATACTCTACTGGGACGAGCACAGCCGCTTCTGTCCCGTGTGTGGCACCGCTATGGAGCACCAGACCCCCATCATGAAGAAGTGTCCCGACTGCGGCAATGAGATGTACCCTCCCGTTTCCACCGCCATCATCGTACTGATACGCAAAGGAGACGAAATCCTGCTGGTGCATGCCCGGAACTTCCGAGGAACCTTCTACGGACTGGTGGCAGGCTTCCTCGAAGCCGGCGAGACACTGGAAGAATGTGTGGAACGGGAAGTTTTTGAGGAAACGGGGCTGAAAGTAAAGAACATCACTTACTTCAGCAACCAGCCCTGGCCCTATCCCAGCGGATTGATGGTGGGCTTCATTGCCGACTACGAAAGCGGGGAAATAAAACTGCAGGAAGATGAACTGACCTCCGCCGCTTTCTATTCCAAAGACAACCTGCCCGAAATTCCACGAAAGCTGAGCATCGCAAGAAAGCTGATAGACTGGTGGCTGGAGAATAATTGAAGAGTTAAAAACTAAAAGGAGAAGGGAAAAGCAGATTGCGGAAAACACACACTCACAAACGAACAACTACAAATGAAACGACTCTCATCCACATCAACCAATCGGTGTGTAACCGCAATCTGCATATACTAAACTTCTCTGCAAACGTTTTGTTCATCAACCATCGGGTTTAAGCCTTATTTAAGTTTTCTTTCAACACAGAAGCAAAAGGAAAAGGCGCAACCCCTACGGGTTACGCCTCTCCGAACATTATATACACATTTTACTCTTTCCTATCAGATGCCGAGTGACTTGCGCACTGCCTCCACTTTCTTTTCAGCTTCGGCATCAGCACTGGCATAGCATTTCGGACAGCCCATCTCGCCCTTCACCTCGATATAGAACTTAATCTTCGGTTCCGTACCGGAAGGACGGACAGAAATCTTCGTGCCGTCTACAGTGAAATACTGAAGTACATTGGATGTCTCGGGCATATCCAGCTTGCTTACACCACCCTGAGCATCAGTAAGCTCCAGCGTCTTGTAATCCTTAATCAGGCTGACAGCCGAACCACCTATTTCCTTCGGAGGATTGGCACGGAAGTTATCCATCATCGCCTTGATTTCCTCGGCACCGCTCTTACCGGGTTTCACCACATTCACGGTGGTTTCCTTCGAGAATCCGTATTCTACATAGATTTCCATCAATACGTCATAGAGTGTCTTGCCCTGGTCTTTGGCCCAAGCACAGATTTCGGCCAGCAAAGAGCAGGCAGAAACCGCGTCTTTGTCACGGACAAAGTCTTCGGCCAGGAAGCCGTAGCTTTCTTCGCCACCACCGATGTACTGCTGCTTGCCTTCGCTCAGACGGATTTCGCGGGCAATCCACTTGAAGCCGGTGTAGCAGTCGCGCATTTCAATCTTGTTCTTGTCCGCCACAGCCTTGATGAGTTCAGTCGTCACAATGGTCTTCACGATGAAGTCGTTCGGCTGCATCTTGCCCATTGCAATACGGTTCTTGATGATGTAGTACAGGAAGATGAGACAAGTCTGGTTACCGTTGATAAGCACCCATTCGCCTTTGTCGTCCTTGCAGGCCATACCAACACGGTCGGCATCCGGGTCACTTGCCATCACAATGTCGGCGTCAATCTTCTTGGCCAGAGCAATGGCCATGGAAAGGGCTTCGGCATTTTCGGGGTTCGGAGAAACCACTGTCGGGAAATTGCCATCCTTCACCATCTGTTCGGGCACGCAGTTGATATTTTCAAATCCCCACTCCTTCAGTGAATCTGGAATGAGCACGCGGCCTGCGCCGTGAAGCGGAGTATACACAATGCTGAGGTCTTTCTGCCGACAGATGACTTCGGGGTCGATGGAAATGGAATGAACCATACTCAGATAAACATCGTCCACATCCTTACCAATCATCTGAATCAACTCCGGGTTACCGTTGAACTTGATGTCGTCCACAGTCACCTTGTTCACCTCGTCGATGATGGCTGTGTCGTGCGGAGCGAGCACCTGCGCACCGTCATCCCAATAAGCTTTGTAGCCGTTGTATTCTCTGGGATTGTGGCTGGCAGTGATGTTGATACCACTTTGGCATCCCAAATGACGAATGGCAAATGAAACTTCCGGCGTAGGACGAAGGGCATCGAAAAGATAAACCTTAATGCCGTTTGCCGAGAAAATGTCGGCAGAGATTCTGGCAAACTTGTCACTGTTGTTACGGCAATCGTAGCCTACCACTACAGAGATTTCATCTCTATCTGCAAAGCATTTGTTCAGATAGTTGGACAAACCTTGAGTAGCTGCTCCTACGGTATAGATGTTCATGCGATTTGTACCCACACCCATGATGCCGCGCAGACCGCCCGTTCCAAACTCCAGGTCTTTATAAAAACTGTCTATCAATTCGGTTTTATCTGGATTTTCCAACATGCGTTTCACTTCCGCCTGAGTTTCGGCATCATACGCCGGGGTAAGCCATTTTTCGGCTTTCTCAGTCACCTGCTTAATCAGTTCCTGATTTTCCATAAGACTGTTATTATTTTAAGAGTTAATATAAACTTTTTTGTAAGACACAAATGTAGAAGAATAAGTCCAAATATCCTAATTTTATTCAGGCATTTTATATCTGTCTCCTGTCTGCTTGACATACTCTTCAAGGAACTCCTTCGGGTATCCCGGGCGGATTACGCCTGCCGGCTGGCCAATGGAATTACGTTCGAATTGACCGTTTTTCATACGTTTGACAACACCGTCATTATACTTTACGACAAGAAACTCGCCAAGACGTTTCCAAGTATCGAAGGTGCTTTGGGCAGTCATGTTTGTATAATTGGTAAGGAATGCCTTTGCTTTGGCTGGGTCTTTTTCCAGCAGTTTGGCAGCAGCAGCCTCAACGCCTTCCTGCGCTTCGTTGAAAGTTGTCTCCAACTCTGTCTGAGTGGCACGCACGTCGCCCATCATCAAGTCATAACGGGGATAAACCATATTGGCCACCCAGTTGAAAATCCAGAAAGCGGAGTTCCAGGAGAAAGTGATGTAATCGGCGCCGTCCACGCGGGTGTAGCACACAGGAACCTTGTCCGTACAGCAATATACGGGCGTAAATACCGTCATGTTGGCATCATCCGTGCCGAACCACAGTACTCCACCGATAGGGTCGGGCAACTCGGAGCGCATCTGTGCCACGAATACGAAACCACTCTGCTGAGTGGAGATGGGACGCTCATTGAAGTATTCCTGGTCGCCCACCTTGAAAGAGAGTGGAGAAAGACGGTACGGGGTATGATACGGGCCTGCGCCGAAATCTTTGCTGATATCGAGAGGAGTACCTTCATAATGATCGCGCATGGCGTTCTTCACATCCTGCACGGAAACCTTGCGGTTGGGTTTCACAAACAAGGGCATCGGAGTGTTCGTCTCGCCTAATATATAAGGCAGGAACTCGTTACCGCGGTCGGTAAACATATTGAAATAGCTCCATACACGGGCCTCGCAATAGCGACGGGCTCCAAAATCGAGCGGAGCGTAGGCATCGGCAAAACTGAAATCCTTATTCACACCATCAAAGTAACCCTTCTCACGTGCAAAGGAGATGACGTCGGCAGAGTACATGCAGTTTTCCTTGTCGTTCATGTTGAACTGATGAATACGGCTTTGGTTGGCATGAGCGGAGATACAATCGTCAGGCACACGGACAGCTACCCATACGGCACCACGCACACCGGGTCCTTTGCCAATCATCTCCATAATCCATATCTCGTTGGGGTCGGCAATGGTGAAGGATTCTCCACTACTGTAATAGCCATATTCCTGCACCAATTCCGTCATCACCTTGATAGCCTCGCGAGCAGTGCGTGAACGTTGCAGTCCGAGATAAATCAAGCTACCGTAGTCGATAATACCGGTAGTGTCTACCAGTTCGGGGCGTCCGCCGAATGTCGTCTCACCGATAGTGAGCTGGAATTCGTTCATATTGCCGATGACGTTGTACGTCTGGCGGGCCTGTTCTATCTGCCCGAGGTATTTGCCGGTATCCCACTCGTGTATGTCAATCAGCGTGCCTTTTTTGTGCATGCCGGCCGGATAATGATATAACTCGCCGAACAAGCCATAGGAATCGGCAGAATAGGAAACAATGGTAGAACCGTCCGCGGAGGCGTTCTTGCCCACGATAAGATTGGTGCAGGCCAGCGCATTCGCCACGGCTACCACAACAAACAAGACGGAAAGAGTCAGTCTTTTACTTTTCATACTTCTAATAAATTAAGGCCTCACTCCCGTCCCCTCTCCGAAAGAGAGGGGAGAAGAAAATGATAGCTTGTTACACATATTTTTATTACACTTATTTATTACACTATATATAGCAAAAGTAACTTCCGACCTCCCCTCCCTACGAAGGAGGGGTCGGGGGAGAGGCTTTACCATACAAAATCAAACTGTTCGGTGGTACAGTTGCCACAGCCATCCGTCACCGTCATCTCCACCACATGCTTGCCGCCTTTCTCCACATGTTTCGGGTCGAGCTCGCACACCAGGTTACCACTGATGGAGTTGGGCTTTCCAAACAAGGCATATTTTCCGTCAATCGTACCCCGATAGGTGTTGATGCCGGTTTCCTTGTCCTTGGCCTTGAAGATGATTTTTCCCGTACGTCCCCATTGGGCTTGGTTCACGGGAGTTATCACCGGTGGAACCGTATCCACTGCCACGGTATAAGTCCCCAAATCCCGTATACGCACTTTCATGACACCATCCTCATACTTACCGCCGATACGGTATTTTCCACCGCGCGCCGTCACGCCCGCCACATAATATTTGGCCATATCCTCTACCGGACGTCGGCGCAAGCCGATACGTAAATCACAGGCACCGTGCATAGGAATACGGGTATCGTTCAATTGATAGGTGAAAGCTATGTCACCGCTATCAGCCCGCACAGAATAGTTCAACAGGACGTTATCGTAGAGCATTCCTTTCGGAATGACCAATTCTAACCCCGGTTCCTGCAGATAGTTCACCTTGTCCCATTTGAGTGCGTATTTCTCACGATGTTCCACCGGAGCAATTGTCGTCTTCTGCCCCTGCACCGTGAAGCGAACCTTGGAGGTATTTCCCAGCGCATCGCTCAGCGTATAGACAAACCGATAAGGGCGTTCTTCGTTGATTTCCACCAGTCCGCGATTGCCGTTGGATGCCTGCAGCATGCGCAGGCGGTTGCCCGGCTCTATAAAAGACTTCATATACTGACCTTGCGTCCACGAATTGATATATCGGTTTTCCTCGTATGCAAAGCGGTCTACCGTACTGCGGAAGACTTCCTCGCCGTCCACTTCGAGAATCACCGTCTTCACGCCATATTTATTCTGCACTCCGTCCATATAATCGTAGGCACGGATACCTGCACCAATCAGTCCCCAGGCGGTAATGGGTTTCGTTGGATGTGCCGGAAAAGCCCGTCGCGTCTGCTTGCCCTCCACCACTCCTTTTCCCGGCTGGGGAAACAGCATGATACCTTCGGCACGCGGAGCAGTCTTGTCCTTCACCTTGTCCATGAAGAAAGGCAGCGGGTCTATATATTCGTCCGTAGCCGTCTCTATCATATCCAGATGCAGGTGCGGACCGAAAGAGTATCCGGTGTTTCCGCTTAAAGCTATTATCTGACCGGCCTTCACGGGATATTCGCCCAAGATATGCACCCCGAGATTATTACTGCCTCTATCTCTATCGTCTCCCTCATCTGACACGGGAGCAGGCTCGGGAATTATCTCTACTTCCCAGCTTTCCTTTTCGTACTGAAGAGCCTTCACTCGCTTTGCCACTTCACCCACAAAGGCGCTAAGATGACGGTAGATGGCGGTATAGCCGTTATCATACATCACATCGAGCACATAGCCTGAGCCGTGGGTGACGCGGATACGCGAAATATATCCGTCTGCCAAGGCGCGTACCGCCTTGCCTATGGTGCCGCCGGTCTTGAAATCCAGTCCGCCATGAAAATGGTTGGCACGTATCTCGCCGAAGTTACCGGAAAAAATGATGGGAAAATCAAAAGGCGGGATGAAGGAGGGCTTGTCTGTATCGGTTTCTTGGGCATAACCGCTTTGCACACTACCAATAAAGAACAAAAGAAAGAAAAATATAGGATATTTCATATTTTGTAGGGTCAATATTATTTTAAATGCATGCAAATATAAAAAGAATAGTTCTCTCTACCTACAGAAAGCTACAATTATCATTGATTAGAACATACATAAAAATCCTGTTGAAGAACATAGATGCACCGATAACACCCAAGCCGGGAAATCGCTATATTGCGCCATGTTTAACCCCCAATTAAAACTTTAAGGTTATGATTATCGGAGTACCCAAAGAAATCAAGAACAACGAGAACCGTGTGGGCATGACCCCTGCCGGAGTAGCCGAGTTGGTGAAAAAAGGTCATACGGTGTATGTGCAGGCCACGGCAGGCGCAAACAGCGGTTTCTCCGACGATGACTACATCGCCGTAGGTGCAAAGACTTTACCGACCATTGAAGACACGTATGCCGTAGCCGACATGATTGTCAAGGTAAAGGAACCTATTGCACCGGAGTACAAACTGATTAAAAAGGGACAAGTGGTATTTACCTATTTCCACTTTGCCGCCGATAAATTACTGACCGAAGCCATGATTGAAAGCGGTGCTGTCTGCATCGCCTACGAAACCGTGGAAAAGGAAGACCACTCACTTCCGCTACTTACTCCCATGAGCGAGGTGGCAGGACGTATGGCTACGCAAGTAGGAGCCCGCTTCCTTGAAAAGCCACAAGGCGGCAAGGGAAAACTGATGGGCGGCGTGACGGGTGTACGCCCCGCGCGCGTACTTATCCTTGGAGGTGGTATCGTGGGCACCAATGCCGCACAGATAGCTGCCGGAATGGGCGCCGAAGTGCTGATTACAGACATCAATCTCCCCCGTCTGCGCTACCTGAGCGAAGTGATGCCGAAAAACGTAAAGACACTCTATTCTTCCACTCATAACATCATAATGGAATTACCGAACATCGACTTGGTAATCGGTTCCGTACTCATTCCCGGTGACAAGACCCCACATCTCATCACCCGGGAAATGCTGAAGATGATGAAACCCGGCACCGTACTCGTGGACGTAGCTATCGACCAGGGTGGTTGTTTTGAAACCTCCCACCCTACCACGCACAGCGACCCTACCTACATTGTGGACGGAATTGTGCACTACGCCGTTGCCAATATCCCCGGCGCCGTTCCCTTCACCTCAACCATGGCGCTGACAAATGCCACCCTGCCCTACACCGTTGCTCTGGCATGCAAAGGCTGGCGACAAGCCTGCAAGGACGACCCGGCCCTGGCGTTGGGATTGAACATAGTGGAAGGCAAGGTAACATACAAAGCCGTAGCCGACGTCTTCGGGTTGAAATATGAACCGGAAAAATAGGAAAAAGAGAACTTTGACACATTTTCTTCTTTCTCCCGCCACATAGCGAGCAGTGTAATGCAAAGATTGAAAATGAACGGAGATTTCTTGGAACTAGTGTGGAACAAGGTCTGAAAGAAGTCTGTAATGAATAGAGACATGAGCTTCTCTTTTTAGTTATGAGTTATAGGTTATGAGTTATTTGCTGGCAGGCACTGTAATCAGCAAACAACTTATAACTTATAACTCTATAATGGATTTCTTTATTAGAAAAATTTAAAAACAACGACCGTCTGCGCGTCTCCTAAATACCGGACTTATAATATCAATGATTCTCTATACCGAGTCAAAAATACGAAAAGACTTATGTATAATTATCTTGTCACCGTTTTTTCAGAACGCTTCCCGCATCCTCTCCCACGCCTTTCTGCTCTCCTCTACCAACTCTTGCACGACCGACGCCACAGATTGCACTCCCTTTCCATGCAGCAAAGCGGATACCTGCCCTATTTCCAGTTCCCCTTCTTCCAGGTCACCTTCAAAAATACCACGTTTGGCACGGCCACGCCCTAAAAGGCTACGAAGTTCTTCCTCTGAAGCTCCCACAGCTTCAGCAGCCTCTACGGCACTGCGGAAGTTATTGCGCGCCAGACGTACCGGAGCTAATTTCCTCAAAAGCAGACGAGTATCCCCTTCTTCCAAATGCAAGCAGTAATCCTTGAACACCTCGCTTGCAGAACTCTCTGCTGTCAAGGCAAAGCGTGTACCAATCTGTACAGCTTCTGCCCCCAACACCTGGGCAGCCAGCATGGCCTCGCCCGTTGCAATGCCGCCGGCGGCAATCAGAGGAAGTGTAGTAACTGCACGTACAGCAGGTATCAGGCACAGAGTGGTAGTCTCCTCCCTCCCATTATGCCCACCGGCTTCGAAGCCCTCGGCAACTATTGCATCGACGCCCGCCTCTTCAGCCTTCACGGCAAAACGCGAGGACGAAACAACATGCACCACCGTGATGCCACGCTCGTGCAACCACCCAGTCCATTTCTTAGGGCTGCCGGCAGATGTAAATACAATCTTCACTCCCTCGTCGACCACAATCTGCATTATCTCTTCTATTTGAGGATACATCAAAGGAATATTCACACCAAAAGCGTGATGCGTAGCCTCACGGCATTTCCTGATATGCTCCCGCAACGTTTCGGGGTGCATCGAACCTGCACCGAGCAAGCCCAACCCTCCCGCATTACTTACAGCAGCAGCAAGTCTCCAGCCGCTACACCACACCATGCCACCTTGAATTATCGGATATCTTATTCCGAATAGAGAAGTCAATCTGTTCATTCTTACTTTTTTTAAAAGTTACTGATGAAAACAAGAAGAGGAGAAAGAAAGTTCAAAATCTGACAAAAGTAATAAATTACTGTTTTCCCGAAACTGTTATCGAGTCACCATACGCCTTCAATACTTCCAGCGTACGGGCACGGCGCTTCCGGCCTTTGAAATTCCAAAACTCACGGGTAAAAGGCACCATCAGGTCTAGCCCGGATATTCCTACACCACCGATACGCTGCCAACCGCCCACAGCCATATTATTGGCACGCTCCGTCACCCGGTAACGCAGACCGGTTGCCTCAATCTGCTCCACCGTCTCACGCAGACCGGCATCAAACGGATGTTTAGCCCAGTTCGTGGGAATCGTCAGAATCTTAAGCGCATAGAATTCGTCTCCCCGCCACGTATCTTTGTCTACCTTTATTTTTTTCTGATAAATAGGATCCCAATTATATTTGGTATTGGCCGTATAGGGACGCAGGGTAAGTACCACTTTCTTCTCGGGTGCTTTCGGCATGACGGGCAATGAATTATCAAAATCCATCCACGACTTGTCCATCACCGCTTTCGGACTGCCCAGGGAATTATTCATTTCCAATTCTTGCAATGCCTCCGGATTCAGTTTTATCTCCCCCTCGCCCTTCAGCAACCGGTTCAGCCTCAACGAGTCCTGAGAGGTCCAGTTTTGGGCATAGCAAGGGAAGGCTACTGCACAGAGCAGCCCCCAAACAAGTATAAACTTTCTCATAAAATCACCACCACATATATCCGCTACCACAAAGCGGTTCGTCATAACAGGGGTCAATCGTCCACATAGTCCGTGGATACTTACGGGTTTCCCACCAGCGGCGGTAGCGCGAAGCGGCATCCAGCACCTCTTCGTCCGAAAGGAAATAGATACCTTCATAATTCTCCGCATCCGTATGTACCATCTTGCATCCCATCGAAGCATTATTCCCGAGGCGGATAGTCTCTACCGTCCACAAGATGCATTCGCCCAGACGCAGCTTGCCGCCTGCCGAATAGGACACCGGAGCCAGAGGAAAAGCGGGAATGGCCGTCAAGTCCTCGGCATACTTCAGCAATTCCTCTATATCTTCGGAAGTGAACTTGGGCATGTTACTCAACCCATCCGGACTCTGAGTAGAATATTTGCCAGCCTTCAACTGCTTGACAAACAAGCCTACATCCGGATGGTTGTAGTCCAACGTCTCTTTGTTGCAAGAGCCCAAAGAGAGAACAGAAAGAGTAAAGAATACAAGCAGCATAGTCTGCCCGGATATATGTAATTTATTGCATAGAGTCTTCATATTTGCATGATATTTAAGATTAATAAGTCATGCGCAGGCCGCACAACAGATTCAGGTTGGTAGGGCGTTCCGTACGCAAGGTTCTCGTCTGTGAATCCGTATCAAAATGACGAGAAACGGACGGCTCTGCAAACAAGGCAAAACGGTCGTTCATTTTATAGCGTACCCCTACTCCGGCAGCAACCGACAACTGTACCGGCTCTGCGCCGAAACCCTTGTCCGGAGCACCTGCAATACATTTCTCGGCTGCTCCGCCTACCATAGCATAGAAATCCACTTTCGGCGTACTGGCCAGCATCATGTTCAACCTTACCGGAACTCCCAGCGTATGCAACGTACGGTCACCATCCAAGCAATTATACTGAAGACCGGCTTCCAAGGAGAAATGCTTGTTCAAACGACGTTCCACACTTACCCCGGCCGTGAACGGCATATGGAAATTCCCTTTCGGCAGGGAAGTGCCGATGCCTGCTTTCAATGCCCAATTACGGGGCTTTAACGGTGATACATCCACAGAGTTTGCCGATTCTTCCTCAAAAGATGACGGCATTCCATCTATATTATCCTTATGGCCAGGATTTGAATGGTAGTCCCCGTTTCCGGCCGGAATTCCGTTACTGTAATAACCGTTTCCCGGCTGCTGCCGGTTTCCATACACCCGTTGGGTAATTCTGAAGGAAACATGGACAGACACGGATTCATCCTCATCGGCCTGCGTCGTCAATACTGCCGGAATGCCGTTAGCAGGATGCTGTGTACCGGGCTTTTGTGCCACGGGGTTCGCCTGACGGATAGAGGGAAAACTTTCCTGCACCACATCCCCGTTCAAGTTGCCTTCCGGCGTCATGGCCGCCACTTGTGTAAAGGCCTCCTTGATTTCCTCTTTCGGAGAGAAATACCAGAAAGCGGCAGAAGCAGCTCCCAGTACAAATACAACAGAGGCGGCTGCGGCTACGCGGTGAAACCTCGGAGAAAGAAGAAGCCGCCTGCCTTTTGCGGCAACCGGTGACGGCAAGTCACGTTGCAACCCTTCCCAAAAGTCCTCCCGCACTGTCATCTCTGCGCCGGCAAGACGACTGCGGAACAAACCGGTTATTTCATCATTTTCTCTCATATTCAGTATATTCTTTAATTCTTTTTATCAACAAACACTTGGCACGATGCAACTGCGAGGTAGACGAATGCTCTTTGATGTGGAGGATTTCGGCTATTTCTTTGTGCGATTTCTCCTCAAAGACGTATAAGTTGAATACAGTGCGGCATCCGTCAGGAAGTTCCGCCACGAACGCCATCAGCATTTCTTCGGAAATACGGCCTCCGGTTTCGGCAATGCCCGCTTCATCCGGAATGTCGGGCAATCGTTCCTCATTCACCACCAGTTGGCTGAAACGTTGCTGTTTCCGCAGGTAGTCTATTGCCTGCGTCACCATTACCCTTGTCACCCAGGTGCCCAATGCACATTCGCCACGGAAGGTGAAGTGAGTGAAAATTTTGATGAAGCCATCGTGCAATACGTCATGGGCCGCATCGACATCGCCCGTATAGCGGTAACATACCGCCAGCATCTGCTTGGAGTAGAGGGTGTATAATTCCTTTCGGGCGGAATCCTTTCCTACCCGGCAGCCCTCAATCAGTTCTATCTCATTTTCCAATGTCAGTGCTCGTTTTACGGACGCCTCTTCGCGTCGTTTGTTAGTTAGACGCATTTTTTTTGAAAATGCTGCTGAAGTTATTCTAAAAAGAAGTTAAAGAACGGAGATTAGTAAAAAAAAAGCCTCTCATAAGAATTGCTTCATTATGGCAAATTCACATGAGAGGCTCTCCTAGTTTATTCAGCAATGTTACTTCCTGCTTCTATCAACACGCTTTAAAGCTCATGTCCAATCCTTTCACGGAGTGAGTCAAAGCTCCTACTGAAATAAAGTCCACACCGCATTCGGCATAGTCGCGGAGCGTATCAAACGTGATGCCGCCGGAAGATTCCGTTTCATAGCGGCCACCTACCATCTCCACCGCTTTCTTTGTCATTGCCGGCGTAAAGTTGTCGAACATGATACGGTCTACGCCGCCTAGGTCGAGCACTTGCTGCAATTCGTCGAAGTTGCGCACTTCTATTTCTATCTTGAGGTCTTTACCTTTTTCCTTGCAATATTCCTTCGCACGGTTGATGGCCTTGTCGATTCCTCCGGCAAAGTCCACATGGTTGTCTTTCAGCAAAATCATATCGAACAAGCCGATACGGTGGTTTACACCGCCACCGATTTTTACCGCCATTTTCTCGAGGATACGCATGCCCGGAGTGGTCTTACGGGTATCGAGCACACGGGTATTCGTACCTTTCAGTTGCTCGGCATACTTGTGTGTCATGGTGGCAATGCCACTCATGCGCTGCATGATGTTCAGCATCAGACGCTCCGTTTGCAGCAACGACTGTATCTTGCCTTCCACAATCATGGCCACGTCACCCGGCTTTACGGCTGTACCGTCATTAATAAACACTTCCACCTTCATGGTAGGGTCGAAACGACGGAACACCTCCTTGGCTATCTCGATACCGGCCAGTATGCCCGGTTCTTTTATCAGCAGTTTGGACTTGCCCATTGCCGTAGCAGGAATGCACGAAAGGGTTGTATGGTCTCCATCGCCTATATCTTCGGCGAAAGCCAGGTCTATCAGCCTGTCAATCAATTCTTCTTCCTTATTCATCTGTTTTATCTATCCTTATTTGATGTATGACATATTTGTTCTGTACTTTTCTGAAGAAACAATTCACCCGAAAGTTTCCATTTGCGGTCATCAAGGTACCGATGACGAAACCTGACTCATCACGTTTCCCCTGATGGTTCACATTAAAACCGCCGACCTTGTGGTTGGAGAAGAAAGCAGCCATTGTGCCCTCTGCCGTCCGCTTGTCGGCGTGGGTCGACTTATTCTGAATGATTAAATCGACCTTTTCACCCAGATACTTGTTGAGCTCCTGAGAGTTTCCTTCCTTGAAGGCTCCAATCACTCCCTCGGGAACGTTCTGGGCCAGCAGCACAGACGTCCAAATGAAGAGACCGGTCAACAAAAAGATTACCCGTTTTTTCATTTTCACAAGTATTTATGATAGGCAAAGGTAAGCATTTGTCTCAAAATACAATAAAAAAATACTAAATTTGTGCGCTAATCAAAACAGAACCAGCATGAAAACGACTCTGCTCGTCGTAGGACGAACTGTAGAACAACACTTTATAACAGCCATCAACGACTATGTGCAACGCACCAAGCGCTATATCTCATTCGAGATGGAGGTCATCCCCGAACTGAAAAACACCAAGAGCCTCTCCATGGAAGTGCAGAAGGAAAAGGAAGGGGAACTGATATTGAAAGCTCTCCAGCCGGGAGATGTGGTCGTACTGCTGGACGAAGGTGGAAAAGAGATGCGCTCCATAGAGTTTGCAGACTATATGAAGCGCAAGATGAATACCGTGAACAAACGGCTGGTATTTATTATCGGAGGCCCTTACGGATTCTCCCAAAAAGTGTACGAGGCGGCACACGAGAAAATGTCCCTCTCACGCATGACCTTTTCCCATCAGATGGTACGCCTCATCTTTGTGGAGCAACTCTACCGAGCGATGAACATACTGAACGGGGGGCCGTATCACCATGAATAATGAATTTCAGCTTCTCGACACCTGGAATCCCTTATCCGAGAGTGACATTTCTACGAACCTGGCTCTCGGATTCGGTACATTCAGCGTCAAGGTCTCACGGATGCGCAGGGCTGCCTGCGGATCCTTGGCCACCATATACAGATAACCTCCCCCACCGGCTCCCGGCAGTTTATATCCTAAGGTATAGTCTTTTATCTGACGGATAATGTCCTCTACGGCAGGAGGATTTGTTCCACTGTCCAGTGCCTTCTTCTGCATCCATGTCTTGCCTACCAGTGTTCCGAAACCCTTGAAGTCATTCCGTTGAATGGCTTCGGCCATATCCAAGGCATGTGCTTTCATCTCTTCCAATAACCCCAGGTGCAAGGAAGAGTTAAGGAATATGGAGCGCACTATTTCTGCAAGGATGCCCTTGGCTGTACGCGTAATGCCCGTATAATACAGCAGATGGCAATCGCGGTATTCCGGATGAGCAAACAAATGCTCGGGCAACCAGCGTACCAATGGCTGCTGGGCAAATCCAGCCTCCGTCTGCAACAGTTTGATGCCTTGCAGTACCCCACCGTATTGGTCTTGCCAACCGCCGCCGGTCGTCAGCAATTGTTCCAAGGCAAGCGTGCGGCGGCATATTTCGTTCTTATCCCACATCAGTCCGCAAAAGTCACTCAATGAGCCCAAGACAGTAGAAGCCAAAATGGAACTTGTGCCCAGACCGGAACCTGCAGGTATGGCGGAAAGCAATGTAATCTCTATACCTGTGCCAAAGGCTTCCAGTTGTTTTTCCAGCGATGGATAAACCGTTTCCGAAAAAGCCGGAACAAACCCGGCCAACGCCAATGCTGCTTTGGGAATGGAAAAGGGGGAACCTATCGTGCAATAGGATTGCAATTCCTCAAAAGTATTCACCACCTCCATGGCTCCCATATCAATGGAGCGCAACACGATGCGATGCTCCGCGCAAGGTTTGATGTACACTTGTAAAGGCGGCTGCCCGTTCAGTTCAATGGCAATATTCACCACATTCCCACCGGCAAACAAGGAGTAAGGCGGAGTGTCTGTCCATCCTCCCGCCATATCTATGCGTACGGGGCTACGCCCCCATACTATCTGGTCACTATACACATTCAGGCGGGGACTGCTCTTGCGTTCATACAAATCAGTCAGCAGTCCTTCGCGCAACAAGCCGAATGCGGCCTGCTCGTCTGCCTTGAAGTCCCTTCCGTCCAGCTTCTCAATCTGTGCGCGCAACATCCGGTTATGGATACGCTGCATCAGCGGAGCGTCTGTCGGTAATACTTCCGGCTTGTCGATGCCGAATTTATGGAATTCACCGGCCACATCCATCAAGTCGAGTTGATAGAATACACTCTTTGCATGGTTGCGTGCCAGCACTTCCCAGTTTCCTTTGCAGAAACTCTCCCGCTGTGCATACAGCAGACGCAAGTCGGCTTGTGCTGAAATTTCGTCGGCAGACAACCGATGACTCTCCAGCCAGACAGCCTTTCCTTCCGGCAAGCCCGGTTCGGAAACCATCCATCGAAGTACCGTCCCCATCCGCTCTTTATCTTTCACAACCGGAAAGATGGCAGCAGCCTGCAGGTCATCTTTTCTGCCGGTGATGTCTTCCGACACCAATCCCCGTTCGGCCAGCCATTCCAAAAACGACATTCCAAGGAACAGAGTCTTTTCATCCCGAATATCTCCCTTAAAAGTATCGTCAAAACCATAGGGGCGTACTGCCCAGCGATGGTCGGCAAGCGGAACTATATCAATACATATACCGTCCGGAATGGTCAGCATCCAGTCATTCTTGGGAACACCCGTGATAATCTGCCGTGCCCCCAGCCGCCAAGAAGCTCCAACAAAGCTGTTTTCAATCCAAAGGCTGTCGTTCTTCGAAGCAAGGGGGACATGCACTTCCGCATTCTGTACAAAGATGGCCGGATTGGGCTTCAACTTCCGGTGCATAATCCGGCGCTGGTCGTAGACCTTATTCTGTAAGGTAACGGTTGAAGACAACAGTTCGCGGCTTGTTCCATAATGGTAGAATTCGCCTCCAGGCAAAGGTAATATGGCGACAGAGAGGCTGTTCAGTTCTTCGTCCTCAATACGGGGATGATTTCCTAAAGACAAGCCGAAGTCAGCATACAAGTCGTAGTATTTCAAGTCGGAATATGGCGCATCCGCGTCCAAAGCCCCATCTGCCTTCTGCGAACGTTTCATCAGCAGGTCAACAGCCCGGTCGCTCAATAACCAGATGCCGATATCCATTAAAAAGAGATGTGTCTTGGACAAGTTTTCCAATGCCTCCAGAGAGGGTTTCTGAAGCATAAAGTCCAAGGATTCCGGCCGATTCCTGTCTGAGACAAACACACCATGATGTGTGGCGAGCAACGGGTCTACCCACAGTCCATAGCACACCACATCTGCATCAGGAATCTCTTGAAGCGGCTTTTCCGCACGGATATACACATCACCGCTGGCAATCAGCGTACGCAGTCTTTCGGGAGCCCGCTCCATAATCTTTTCGTAAAGCGGGAGTTGAAGGGATAATAAATTCTGTCCCAGTTTTTGTCCACGCGCCCAGCGAAACACCGGAATTGGGGTCAATATCTTGCCCGACGGTGCATATCCCGGTAAACGACGGCTTTGTCCTCCAGCATGCAGCAGAATACGCTTCTCTGCTGGAAGGCTTTTCTCTGTTGGAATGCACTTTTCTGTTGGAATACGCTCCTCCGCCAAATACTTCCTATCCCGTTCCTTCTGCCATTCTCTCAAGAGCCAGGTAGTTCCCCCACCCGAGCCAAGTTTCATTTCCACCGGGTCGGAAGTACAAAACCATTCCGTACGGTCTACATTTTCCAGTTCATAGAATGCCGACACCAGATTAGGCGGCAAAGACAATAATTTCTGCATATCGATTGCTGTATTGCTTACTATTTAAGAGCAAAGTAAAACAATATTGAGCAATTGACATAGGAAGTTTCAATTTATTTCTTTGGTATCAAGCTTGTGTTCCTTTACGAAAATACGACTGAGTATAAATAGCGTGCAATACACGATATTTATAACATGTCATACAAGAAATTAACAACGTGTCATACAAGAAACAAATATCGTGTCCGCAGGATATTAACTTCCTGCAAACACGATATTAATTCGCTTTTACACAAAACTATACGAGGCTGACCACCTGCTGCAACAACCCCGACAATTCGAAAGTAGCATTCTTAATATCCGAAATCCGGTTCTTGCCTTCTGCCGTAAGAGAAAAACGCATCTGGCGCTTATCCTCCTTACCTATCAGACGGGTAATGAACTTCTTTCCCTCGACAGAGCGAATGACCTTTGAAGTGTTGGAGGCAGACAAACCCAGCGCCTCGGCTATCTCACTGGAGGTCAGCTTAGGAGTATTGAGCAACGTGCACAACAGCATTCCTTCATTCAGCGATAAATCGTACATCTGCGTAAACTGCACCTCGAACTCGGAAATAGCCCGATAAACATCACGGATTTTACATAAAGTCTCCATATCTCGTCCTCCTATATAAATAAGTTCACATTTGACTTGTCCGCACGTTCCATATAGGTAGCCACGCCACCGATAGTTACTTCATCCAGAAGTTCTTTTTGTTGGATGCCCATCATATCCATAGACATCTGGCAAGCGATGAATTCCACTCCCTGCGCCAATGCCTGCGAGCGCAACGACTCCAAAGAATCCACTCCCTTGCGCTTCATCAAGAAGCGCATCATGCGGCTGCCCATGCCAAACATATTCATCTGCGACAACTTCAGTTTCAAAGAGCTGGACGGCAGCATCATGCCGAACATCTTGCCGAAGAAGTCTTTCTGCACACTGGGTTTCTGCACTTTCTTCAAGACGTTCAGCCCCCAGAAGGTGAAGAAAATGGTTACTTTCTGTCCCGTTGCCGCTGCTCCGTTTGCCAGTACGAAGGTTGCCAGCGCTTTGTCCAGGTCGTCACTGAACAAAATCAGCGTCTTTCCCCTACCCCCGGCTACGGGAGTGTTGGAAACGGATGCGCAAGCCGGAGCGCCTTTCTCGATGACTACCGTATAGCGTCCTTTCTCGTCATGCTTCTCTATCAATTTATTTCCCGTCGTATCGCACCATGCAGAAGCATCGCGTGCAAAACCGGCATCGGTAGCCACAATCTCCACACGCTCACCCGCAGCAATGCTGTCCATCGCCTTCTTCACCTGCATGATGGGCCCCGGACATTGCAAGCCGCAAGCGTTTATCTTCAACGGTTCCTTTTTAGAGGTAGATGCCGCTGCAGGAGCACCGTCGTCAGCAGAGGCGACCGAGGAAGCAGAAGAAGAGCCACCGCCCGCCGGAACAGATGGAGACGGCAGAGGCGCTGTTGCCGTAGAATAAGTCTTATAACCACCTATCAGATTGCGCACATTGCGATAACCGCGTCCCATCAGGATGCGCAGGGACAGATAACCGCGCAGACCCACAGCGCAGAAAAGCACTACCGGCTTGTCCGTAGGTATCTCTGCCAAATGCTCGCGCATTTCATCCAACGGAATATTGACAGCTCCCGGAATGGTGCCGAAAGAGAATTCCTCGGGCGTACGGGTATCTATCAGCATCACTTTATCCTTCTCTTCCACCAACTCGCGCCAAGAGATGACAGGCATAGCACCGCTGATAATGTTCGATGCTACATAGCCGCCAATAGCGATGGGGTCTTTGGCCGAGGAGAAAGGAGGCGCATACGTGTGCTCCGTCTCCATCAAATCGTAGACTGTGCCACCCCGTTTGATGAGTCCGGCTATCTGGTCGATTCGCTTGTCCACTCCCTCGTAACCGATACATTGCGCACCATAGAGTTTACCGGTTTTGGGATGGAAAGTCAGTTTCAAGGTCAAAGGCAGGGCATCCGGATAGTAACCGGCATGAGATGCCGAGTGAGTCACCGAGCTTTGATATTCCATGCCCCACTGCTTCAAGCGTTTGGCTGCAAGGCCCGTAGAGGCTACCGTCATGTCGAATACTTTGGCAATGGAGGTGCCGATAGCTCCTTCGTAGGAAACAGTATTGCCAAACACCATATTATCAGCAACGATACGTCCCTGGCGGTTGGCAGAATTTGCCAGATAATTGAGCCAGGGCTTTCCGGTCAGCGGATGGGGGTATTCGATGGCATCGCCCACAGCATAGATGTCTTTTTCGGAAGTCTCCAAGTGTTCGTCTACCCAGATACCGCCCATCTCGCCCAGTTTCAAGCCGGCTTGTTGCGCCAATGCAGTGGCAGGACGCACACCGATGGAGAGTAACACCATATCGGCAGGAATGGCCTTTCCGCTTTTCAGGAATACGGTGATTCCGTTGTCCGTACGCTTGAAATGGGTTACTCCTTCTTCCAGATAGAGAGAGACGCCTTTCTGCAACAGATGCTGATGAATAGGTGCCGCCATAGAGAAGTCGATAGGCGCCATCACCTGATTACCCATTTCGACTACAGACACATGAACACCGGCATGATGCAGGTTCTCCGCCATTTCCAATCCGATGAAACCGGCACCTACCACCACGGCGCGTTTCACCTGCTTGTCCGAGATATAAGCCTTGATATGGTCGGTATCTTCTACATTGCGCAACGTGAAGATGCCTTCGGAATTAATGCCTTCCAAGGGGGGCTTCACGGGGTTGGCACCGGGAGAAAGCAAAAGTTTGTCATAGCTTTCGTCGTACTCCTTGCCTTCCGCATTGCGTATGGTAACGGTCTTGTTTTTGGGATGGATGGCGATTACTTCATTCTGCACACGCACATCAATGCGGAAGCGCTTGCCGAAAGATTCGGGTGTCTGCACCAACAGCTTCTCACGCTCTGCTATCACTCCGCCTATATAATAAGGTAAACCACAATTAGCATACGAGATATAAGGGCCTTTCTCCAATAAAAGGATATCAGCCATTTCGTCCACTCTTCTCAGTCGGGCGGCTGCCGTGGCTCCACCTGCTACACCGCCAATGATTACGTATTTCATAATTCTTCGTCTTTTTAGTTTGATGATACAAAGAAAAGAATTACTTTCAATAAAACATAATTTCCAAAGGAAAATATTATTAAAAGACTTATATTTAATGAGAACGGACATAAAAAAAGGATTATTACAAGTTGTTACACCTATAATAATCCGTTCTGTATTCAAATTTTCTATAAGTTACCAACCAAGTCGGGCAAGACCAGCAGCACTATACCATGAAGTAGAACGATAAGCAGCATTAGCAGCTTGGGCAGCAGAAGTAGTGGAAACAGAAGGTACATAGTGGGTTACCCCATGCGCATAGGGTTTCATAGGAAACATCCCCCAAACAGAGTCAAACCGCTTGTGCGCAAACATAGAATAATTCTTCTTGGTAGTATTCCAATATGCTACAGATGCATCAAAAGACTGTTTCCATTGATTAAATGCAGCACCATCGTCATTCAGCAAGTATTGCATCATTTCCTGCATATCATAATAACCGACATGTTTATCTCCAGTACGTTTATCATAATCAAAGACACTGGAACGAAGTTCGGAAACCTCAGCACCTTCTGGCAAAACCTGCTTTGTCACAGCTGCTAAGTTTTCCAATTCTGATGATTTCAAAACTGTAATGGAAGTCCCACCAGTCCAGTTGTCATTTGTCATATTAATTCCACCTTCATAGTTACTATCATAAACCTTAAAATATTCTGTAGCCATCTTTACAGCCGCATTTTGAGTAAACATTTGAGGGACTACCTTATCGTAAGGGGCACCTGGTCCCGGATTTTCAGTCGGTGAACCTATGTAATATTTCGCATAGTTACGCAATTCATATGCAACCTCAACAGAGAGCATGAAACAAGCATCAAACATTATAAACTCAAAACGAGGTGCAGAATCTAATACAGTCAACAAAGCAGAAACATTCATCCGATTATCATTACCATCCCCTTGATCCTGCCCTACCCAACGAGTTTGAGGAGTTCGCAAAGGATAAGGAACCCAGCCATCACAATGTGACCAATACACCAATCCATAACTATCAGCAGGATATTCATTGAAGGCACGCTTCAATACTTCTACCATGACAGAAGTGTCCGTAGAAACCTGCTCATCATACTCTTTAAGGATCTCCTTATTTATACCTCCTTTTTTATCTCTATTTATACGAAATAAGACCGGCTTATCATTATTGTCCAAATAGACCAACAAATTATAAAGAGAAGTGTCAACAGACTTCATCCCCTCAAACATTTCTTCAACATCCCGAGTTGCAAAGTCCTGGCTATTATATTTTTCATCCAGACCATTTTTATCTGCTACAATATATACCAGCACTGTACGACTTCCCTCAATTGGAGGAGTAGGACTGTCGTTCTTTTCACAACCAACAAACAAGATGGAAAAGAATATTCCTAATAAAAGATGAGAATTCAATTTCATAATCATTCATTTGATTTTCAAATTCAAGATTACTCCTGCGGTTTTGTAAACGTGAAAGCCTCAGGCTTCACCACCTGCAAAACCATATTCTTACTCTTTTTATACTTGCCTTTTACCTTTACAGCCTCTTTTTCCAACTTTTTCTTGTTTTCAGCGAAATAAATCATGCAAGTATAATCAGGTTTCTTCAGATTGTACTCCAGATAGTTCTTAAGCTGGTAAGTGTATAAATCACGCTTGGGCAAGAATCCATTCTTGTCCAGCTCTACGCTGTCCAATACCTGGATGTCTGTATAATATACGATGGAGTCATTGAAAGAAGCCGCCACACCAAAAGCATATACAGCCTTTTCCTTATCTTTCATTGTAAAAGCCGAGCACAACGCAAAAACCAAAGCTACGGCACAAAGTATACGAACGTATTTCATTGAGTTATGAGTTATAAGTTATGAATTATCAATGGGGCAAAGATATAAAAAAAACCGCACGCCTACTAAAGACGTACGGTTTTTAATTCCTTCTATTTGTCGGAAACTGATATTTCTTATTTATCCCAAATAAGATTTGAGCAATTTACTACGATTACTTTGTCTTAATCTTCTGATTGCCTTTTCCTTAATCTGACGCACACGCTCACGGGTCAAACCGAATTTGTCGCCGATTTCTTCTAATGTCATTTCCTGCTGTCCGATACCGAAAAACATCTGTATGATTTCTTTTTCCCTATCGGTTAACGTAGAAAGAGCTCTATCAATTTCCCTCGCAAGAGACTCGTTCACCAAAGAGCGGTCGGCCATAGGGGAGTCGTCGTTGACCAACACATCGAGCAAGCTGTTGTCCTCTCCCTCTACGAAAGGTGCATCTACCGAGATATGACGGCCGGACACCTTCAGTGTATCAGAGATTTTGTCAACAGGGATTTCCAATTCATCGGCAAGCTCTTCGGGAGACGGACGACGTTCGTTTTCCTGCTCGAACTTGGAAAAGGCCTTGCTGATTTTATTCAGCGAACCCACCTGGTTCAACGGAAGACGTACAATACGCGACTGCTCTGCCAAAGCCTGCAGAATGGACTGACGTATCCACCATACTGCATAACTGATGAACTTGAAACCACGTGTTTCATCGAACTTTTCGGCGGCCTTAATCAGTCCTAAATTGCCTTCGTTAATCAAGTCGGGCAAACTCAAACCTTGGTTCTGGTACTGCTTGGCCACAGATACAACGAAACGCAGATTGGCACGTGTCAATTTCTCCAATGCAACACGGTCACCCTTGCGGATGCGCTGAGCGAGCTCCACTTCCTCTTCAACAGTAATGAGGTCCTCGCGACCGATTTCCTGCAAATACTTGTCAAGAGAAGCGCTCTCTCTGTTAGTGATACTTTTGGTAATTTTAAGTTGTCTCATTCTTATAATACAGATTTGGGTTGCAAAGGTACGACAAATTATTTTGTTACAATAATTTCATCCTAACTTTTTCACCTTATTTATATCTTATCCTATATAACAAAAAGAATGCCGGTATGTATTGTACCGGCACCCCCTTTTTCGCTATTGTTAGCTAATATTACAATCTTCTTACCAAACTATCCCTATTCTTTATTCTTGGGTCAAATCAACGGCATACATTGCACGCTTTCCTGACGGGAACATACCGGTGATGAACAAACCTTGTTCAGGAGACTTTCTTGCCTCTTTCATCGCCTTTTCCAAATCATCCACCGTCTTCATCGACACTCCGTTGGCCTTCAGAATGATGAAGCCCTTACGGATACCAGCATCGGCCATCTTGCCATTGGTAACACCGGTAACTTCCAGCCCGTAACCCAGGTTCAACTGCTTCTTCAGCTCGGAAGACACGGGCTTAAAGGCTGCACCCAGGATTTCCATTCCGGCATCCTTCACTACCTTCGTAGTGCCTTGCTCATTCTTCAGCGTGATTTCGAATACCTTTTCCTTCTTGTCACGAACCACCGTTACCTTCACCTTGTCGCCCGGACGGTGTTTTGCCAGCATTTCCTGCAAATCCGAGAACTTGTGAATCTTCTTGCCATTCAATGCTATGATTACATCGTTTTCCTTCAAGACGCCGGCAGCGGAACCACCTTCAACAACTTCGGCCACATAGACACCCTCTTTCACGCCAAGTTCGTCGGCCTTCTTCTTCAGCTCTTCAGTCCAGCGTTCGTCCATCTGCAAGTCTGTGCTCAAATCACTACCCTTAATGCCAAGGAGAGCGCGCTGCACGGTACCAAACTGTTTCAAGTCGGCTACCACCTTTGTCATAATGCTGGTAGGAATGGCAAAACCATAACCGGAATAAGCACCCGTGGGTGAGTAGAGCATGGCATTGATGCCAACCAGCTCGCCTTTGGCATTCACCAACGCACCACCACTATTACCTTGGTTGATGGCAGCATCGGTCTGAATGAAGGACTGAATGTTTGCAGCTTGCCCGTTGGAGGTGGAAGAGCCAATGGAGCGGGCTTTTGCACTGACGATACCGGCTGTTACGGTAGAGTTCAGGTTGAAGGGGTTGCCTACAGCCAATACCCATTCTCCCACCTTCAACTGGTCGGAGTCACCAACCGGAATTGTCGGGAAATCATCCCCTTCAATCTTAATCAATGCTAAGTCCGTGCTGGGGTCAGTACCGATGATGCGTCCCTTCAGCTCACGGTCGTCATTCAGTTTCACGGTGATTTCATCAGCACCTTCCACCACGTGATTATTCGTCACAATATATCCGTCTTTGGATATGATGACACCCGAACCGAAACCTACACGCGGCTGGGTCTGTATCTGGCGCTGGCGTCCACGACCGTCTCCAAAGAAGAAGTCAAAAATATCCGGTTGTTCTTGCACCGTCTGAGTCTTACTCAGCTGAGTGGCACGTATATGCACTACAGCATGGAGCGAGCTCTCCGCTGCTTGTGTCAAATCCACAGGCTGGGCATCCGTTGCATGAAAAGCTGCCGGCAGCAGATTATTCGGGTTCTGCTGAAACAACTCGCTGAACGCGGCAGGCTTTTCCTTATTCAGCATTTTATAAGTGGTCAATCCAGCCACTCCAGAGCTCAGGAGCACGATAGCTGCAACTCCAAGGATGTTTTTTGTTGTCTGTTTCATACTATTTTTCCTATTATTTAAATTGTCAATATCTGAGTTTTATTTAACATTACGACGTTAAAATAACGACAAAAAACGTTCAGTTATTCCGCTTGTCGCTCTTTTTTGTTCTCTTTTAACAGAGAATATTTAGGGCTTAACAGCGGTTAACGGCAAAGACTGACAAATTAGCATTTATGTACGATTGCCGACTGTTAAAGAACTGACAGATAGGGCATAAAAAGACGAGGTTGTGTCAAAACGTTGGCACAACCTTTTTCTATAATTTATAGTCCTGTTATCTTTTCTTTTTTCTACGCCGCTTTTTTCTCATTCATTTGGTAACAAGTTACTATATTCCCGTTGTATCGGGTTATAAATAGTCCAATAAATATAGATTTAGTAAGTGTAATGAGCTCCTTTCCTGTT
>NZ_JAMZEE010000028.1:0-55507 GCF_024704895.1 Bacteroides muris (ex Fokt et al. 2023)
ATGATGCCTAAAGTTACATAAACTTTGGGTAATAACAAAGCCTGGGCTTGGGAAAGTCCGGGCTTTGCGCATAAAAAGAGGTTGTGCCAGCATTTTGACACAACCTCTTTTGACATATTTACCTACCTTCCATTTCTCAACTTTCGCATATCTTTGCCGCAAACATAAAAATGATTTATTAATTATCTAATACCAAATTCTTAAATGAAAAAGAAAATTATTTGGAGTTTTGCATTATTGGTCTGCCTTTGCTGCCTGCCATCTGCAAAAACAAAAGCACAAACGAAAAGTGCCGCAATCATACCCGGGGATGTCTGGAAGGACACGGACGGCAATCCCATCAACGCTCATGGCGGCGGCCTTCTTTATCATGAAGAAACCTACTATTGGTACGGTGAATACAAAAAAGGGAAAACTATCCTGCCCGAATGGGCCACATGGGAATGCTACCGCACCGACGTAACCGGTGTAAGCTGCTACTCTTCAAAAGACCTGCTGAACTGGAAGTTCGAAGGTATCGTACTACCTGCCGTGAAAGACGACGAGAAACACGACCTACACCCCAGTAAGGTGCTGGAACGTCCTAAAGTGATTTACAACGAAAAGACAAAGAAATTCGTCATGTGGGCACATGTGGAAAGCGCCGACTACAGTAAGGCGTGTGCCGGCGTAGCGGTCAGCGATTCTCCTACCGGGACATTCACCTATGTAGGTAGTTTCCGTCCCAACGGTGCGATGAGCCGCGACCAGACAGTGTTTGTTGATGATAACGGCAAGGCATATCAGTTCTACTCTTCGGAAAACAACGCCACTTTATATATAAGCGAGCTGACGGACGACTACCTGAAGCCCAGCGGCCGCTATACACGCAACTTCGTAAAGCAAAGCCGCGAAGCACCGGCTGTATTCAAATACAACGGCAAGTACTATATGCTCTCTTCCGGTTGCACCGGCTGGGACCCCAATGTGGCCGAATTGGCAGTGGCAGACTCCATCATGGGGCAATGGACTATCATCGGCAATCCGTGTACCGGTCTTGATGCAGACAAGACCTTCTACGCGCAAAGCACCTACGTACAGCAAGTCTATGGAAAAGGAAACGCCTACATCGCCATGTTCGACCGTTGGAAGAAGAAAAATCTTGAGGATTCACGCTACGTATGGCTCCCGCTTGAATTCAGCAAAGACGGAACAATCACGATACCCTGGCGCGACAGTTGGAACCCGCATACCCAATGGAAAGGACAAGGTGACTTCTCAGCCGGAAAGGGTACTTTCCTGCTGAACGGCAAACCGTTTGTCATCAAAGCCGCAGAACTGCACTATCCACGTATCCCCAAAGCCTATTGGGACCAACGCATCAAGCTATGCAAGGCACTGGGCATGAACACTATCTGCCTTTATGTTTTCTGGAACTCCCACGAGTCTCAGCCGGGAGTGTTCGACTTCAGCGGACAAAATGACCTGGCAGAGTTCTGCCGCCTATGCCAGCAGAATAACATGTATGTCATCCTGCGTCCGGGACCGTACGTCTGCGCCGAATGGGAAATGGGAGGACTGCCCTGGTGGTTGCTCAAGAAGAAGGACATACGCCTGCGCGAATCTGACCCCTACTTCATGGAACGTGTAGATATCTTTGAAAAAGCCGTTGCCGGGCAGGTAGCCGGTATGACCATACAGAACGGAGGTCCCATCATCATGGTACAAGTAGAAAACGAATACGGCTCCTATGGGGAAGACAAAGGTTACATATCGCAAATCCGCGACATTGTACGCGCCAATTACCCCGGCGTAGCACTGTTCCAATGCGACTGGGCGTCCAACTTCACCAAGAACGGACTCCACGACCTAGCATGGACTATGAACTTCGGTACGGGAGCCAACATTGACCAACAGTTTGCACCGCTGAAGAAGCTCCGTCCCGACAGCCCGCTGATGTGCTCCGAGTTCTGGAGCGGCTGGTTCGACAAGTGGGGAGCCAACCACGAAACCCGTCCGGCTGCCGACATGATTGCCGGTATTGACGAAATGTTATCCAAAGGCATCTCCTTCAGCCTCTACATGACCCACGGAGGAACCAACTGGGGACACTGGGCAGGAGCAAACTCGCCGGGATTCGCCCCCGACGTTACCTCTTATGACTACGATGCTCCTATCAGTGAATCTGGACAGACCACTCCCAAATACTGGGAATTACGGAAAACATTATCCAAATACATGGATGGTGAGAAGCAGACTAAAGTTCCAGCTTTAATCAAGCCCATACGCATTCCAGCTTTCCAATTTACTGAAATGGCTCCTTTGTTCGACAACCTTCCTGCTGCCAAGAAAGACCGCAACATCCGCACCATGGAGGAATATGACCAGGGATTCGGAAGCATCCTCTACCGTACCACATTGCCCGAAATGAAAATCCCGTCCTTGCTTACCGTAAACGATGTGCACGACTACGCCCAAGTTTTCCTGGACGGCAAATACATCGGCAAACTGGACCGACGCAACGGTGAAAAGCAACTGGAATTCCCCGCCTGCCCCAAAGGTGCACGCCTCGACATTCTGGTAGAAGCCATGGGCCGCATCAACTTTGGACGTGCCATCAAGGACTTCAAGGGTATCACCCAAAGCGTAGAACTTACCGTAAATATCGACGGCCGTCCTTTTACCTGTAACCTGAAAGATTGGGAAGTCTATAATCTCGAAGATACATACGATTTTTATAAGAACATGAAGTTCCAGCCCATCGGCTCACTGAAAGATGAATCAGGACAACGCATTCCGGGTTGCTACCGTGCCACCTTCAAGGTGAACAAGCCCAGCGACACATTCCTTAACTTCGAGACTTGGGGCAAAGGATTTGTCTATGTCAACGGACACGCCATGGGACGCATTTGGGAAATCGGCCCACAACAGACCCTCTACATCCCGGGATGCTGGTTGAAGCAAGGCGAGAATGAAGTGATTGTCTTCGACATCATCGGTCCCAAAGAAGCCAAGTCCGAAGGTCTGAGCGAACCATTGCTGGACCAATTACTTGTCACCAAACCGCTGACACACCGAAATGAGGGCGAAAACCTCGACTTGTCCGGTGAGCAGCCCGTTCTCTCCGGCAGCTTCAATCCCGGCAACGGCTGGCAGGAACGCAAATTCGCCCAGCCCGTCACCGGACGCTATATCTGCCTGGAAGCCTTGAACTCACAAGACGGAAAAGACTTGGCTTGTATCGCCGAAATGTATCTGCTGGATGAGAATGGAGAACGTCTGTCACGAGAGCCCTGGATTGTCAACTATGCCGACAGCGAAGACGTATCCCACGTCAACTGTTCTGCTGACAAGCTCTTCGACCTCCAGGAATCAACCTACTGGAGCACAACAAAAGGTACTCTATACTCACATGCAGTTGTGATTGATTTGGGCAGCACCCGTACACTGACCGGCATACAGTATCTTCCCAGAATGGAGAGCGAAGTACCGGGTGGAATCAAAGACTTCAAAGTCTACGTAAAGACACAAAGCTTCAAATATTGATTTCGATTATATTATAAAGCAGAACTCCTGCCATGAATCATATCTTGTAAAAAAGTAAGATGAGGTATCTCATCTTCATCACATCTTCCCGGAATCCGGAAATATCCCGGGAAGATGTGAATATAGCGTCCCGAATGAGCAAATGAATGTATTCGAAAGGATATTGCAGAGACATGAAGTGCCGTTCCGCAAGTCACGGTTCGGCACGCTATATCATGTGATGGAGTACGAGAATCAGCCCTGTTGATAATAAGTAAGTATCAGTTCATGCACAATCTTGAAGATTATATGCACACCGTCCCAACATGGGCAATCTTTTACTCAAAAACATTCTTTTCCACTTCTACTCCATCTTGCAGAAAGACCACTTCATATCCGGACTTTTCATCAAAAGAAGCTGATGCAGGCTTTAACGACAAATTTACGGTTTCATAAGGCTGTAATGCACCTGCTTGCACTCGCCCTAAACAGTTTCTGCCAGATCTCACCTCAACTTCAACAGCCTTAGACGCTGACAAACCAAAATTCTGTACCTCCAGTCGTAACTCTCCTTTTCCTTTGTCGTACACAGGACGCCGGGCAGAAAGTAAAGCTGGTTGGTAGTCTACATAAGGCAGACGTGCATAACCATAAAACATATTACCTGCCTTATCTTTACCTATCATCTTCGGAGCAAACTCTTCAGCGGTAATTCCGCTTCCTTTGCCGGAGAAAACAACAATCAAATCTTTGCCTGAGACACATGTCTTCAAAGGTTTGCAGCCTCGCCCGAAGTTCACCTCCTTATAAGAGCCAAAACGCAGCGACTGTACATCCACTTCGGTTTGAGGATTAAATCCCTCTTCCGCAGCAATTCTCACTTTTATGGTACGCGTACAGGAAGTCACCTCTTTCTCATTCAAGACAGAAAGTAACATACCTTTGTTCAGCGGAATACAGATATTCTTGGAACTGTGCCTATCACCGGGCAAATCTTCCCATTTTATTGTATCTATAACAGCAAAGTTCATCTGAGTCGCCCGTCCGTGTTCATCTTGGAAAACTTTAGGACGTTCGTACTTAAACCAAGATTCCACCTCACCGTCTTTGTGAAAAGAAATACCTGGCACATAAGCCTCGCCCGGTTCAATAATCCAATGAACCCCGTCTTTTGAACGCTGATAGAAAGCTATTCGTCCCAACCAATCGTTCACTATCAAATGATACTGAAGGTCATCCCGCCATACCACCGGGTCTTCAAACCGACCTTCCACAGGAGGATAAACCCTTTTATCCGTCAACTGGTAATAAGTAGAAAGACCATCTTTACTAATCCAAACGCCTCCTCCACGACACACCGCCAAGTAGGAACCATCCTGCCTGTGGGCAAAGGTAAGGTTTGAAAGCCCTTCTATAATCTTGCAGTCACGCGCATCAAAATCAAACTGTCCGTATGTCCAAACAGAACTGTCTTCTTTATCAGCTATATAGTAGCCGTCTATCACATAAACCACTACACATCCGTCTTCCAGCCGGAAGGCTTCGGGATTGTGTCCCTTGCCCACCGAATTGCGTATTTTAAAGGGACCGGTAGAATTATCACTCACAGCATGATAAACCGTCGAGCTGGGCCAGAACATGTGTCCTCTGGGAGATTCCTCCAGCCAGCCGCATACATACAGATGATATTTGCCATCGGCACTCTGCAAGATATTCCCTCCCCAAAAGGATGTTCCAGGAAGTTCAATTCCATTATCCACGTAGCGGTTCAGCACACTGTCTGCTCCCCAGATGCCCTGAGCTGAAACACCTTCAGGCATAGGTTGAAACCGGTCCATAAAACGTCCGCCCTTTACCAATTGCTTCCATTCGGCAGGACGTTCACGTTCCGTTATCTGCGCACAATTCAGCGCAGGATAAGCATAAAACCGGTTCTCCTCCGTGGAATAGCGAAAAAGCCCGTTCGACCAGGTTCCAATCCACAAGTCACCGTCCACATCCTCCATCAATGACTTGACGGACATTCTTTTGAGCACCCCACCCGTCAGTCGTTCATCATACAATATCAAGGAATCTTTATCCGAATCATAAAGGCACAATCCGCTATCCGTGCCCACCCACACTTCATTCTGTTTCGTAACCAGCAAGCAAGACACCAAGTTATTGGGAATGGAGGAGGCGACATATTGGCGTATCTCTCCCGTCTTCTTGTTGAGCTTGTTCAGTCCCTCCGGCGTTCCGGCCCACAAATTGCCGTCGTAATCATCGGCAAGACAATAAATATTATTATTGGTCAACAGTCCGGGTGCATACAGATTCGACTTATAGACAGTGACTTGGTAGCCGTCGTATTTGCAAAGCCCGTAACGGGTAGCCAGCCAGATAAATCCTTCCCTATCCTGATATATCTTCTGGACTTCATCGGTGGGCAGTCCGTCGAGTGTGGTCACTTGCTTGAACTTCAAGTCCAAGATTGCTTCCATGCCGGCAGCCGGCAATGCGCAAGGAAGCAACGCAAAGATAACAAGCAACAGATTTTTACTACGAAGCAAGAAAGATTTATATTGTTTTTTCATAATTATAAGATTTGCCTTTGTTGCAAAAATAGTCAGATTCTTTTAAAGCCACTGCCATGCAAAGGAAGAAATATAGTTCATTCTACTCCGCAAATAGTTCTGCACGCTATTCCAACGTCCGGAATTATTCAAATTCCACCCCCTTTGCATCCAAATTCCCTTGGGAAACCGGCAGAAGTTTTTAACTTTGTCAAGAAACCAAACATAACAAGAAAATGAAAACCACCCGAAGAGATTTTCTCAAGAAGAGTCTGGCAGGGACCTTGCTTTTAGGAACAGCCGCCATTGCCTCGGAAACGACAGCTGCCAAAGCCAAGCGTCCCCAAAGCAGACGAGTTGTCCTGATAAGCCCGGACGGGCGAAGCTCCGGACTGCCTGTTCAAATAAAACTTATAACTTGTTTATTCGCAATGAAAGCAATATCTTAGCACCTCATTACAAAAATAACGCTTATGCAAGACATAATAAACGGACGCTGCGGCTGGTGCGGAACCGACGAGCTGTATGTGAAATACCACGATGAAGAGTGGGGGAAACCGGTGACAGACGACAAGACGTTATTCGAATTTCTTGTACTGGAAAGTGCCCAGGCGGGACTGAGCTGGATAACCATCCTCAAAAAGCGGGAAGGCTACCGCAAAGCCTTTTGCAATTTCGATGCCGGGCAAGTGGCACAAATGACCGACGAAGACGTGGAACGACTGATGCAGTCTGACGGCATCGTGAGAAACCGCCTGAAAATCAAGTCGACCATTACCAATGCCCGGTTGTTTCTTGCCATACAGAAGGAATTCGGCAGCTTTTATAACTACACGTTATCCTTCTTTCCCGGCCGAAACCCCATTATCAACCATTTTCAGTCGTTGAGTGAGATTCCGGCATCGTCTCCCGAGTCCGACGCCATGAGCAAAGACATGAAAAAACGGGGATTCAAGTTCTTCGGCTCTACCATCTGCTATGCCCATCTACAAGCCTCGGGGTTTATCAACGACCATCTGACAGATTGCATTTGCCGGAAAAAATAAGCCGTATCCATGATATAAACAAAGAAACAGACAGAAACAAGCAAAGCTTCAATGCAAAGCGGTCGCCTTTCCGATGGGGAGGGCGACCGCTTCCGTATTATACAGTCTGTTTCTCAGTCTGCAATTTTATTCCATTCCGATGCTGTGGCACACGGGAGAAAGGATGAATGTAAACTCATAATCAGCGTATGGCACCAGGTATTCCGGACGTGCAATACGCCCCCAGCTGTCCTCACAACCCAGACCGGCTTGCACCTTGTCGATACAGAGATTAGTCAAATCAGCCTCTTCCACCTCTTGCGAGTGTCCCTGCCGCTTGTCCAAACCCTCGTCCAAAGACTCGATGGTATAGTGCAAGGCAGATGCGGAGAAGGGAGCTTCGGCCACAATCTTGATACCATTGCCAGACCGATCCAGCATCTTCCACCAGCGGATATCAGTCTTTGTTCCGTTTTCCTGCGGACGGATATAAGGATAGAACTGCTCTGCCACGCTCTGGCGGTAGATGCCTAAATCTGTGCAGTGGTTACGGTCGCTATAGTTCTCAACCGGGCCGCGTCCATAGTATTCGACTGTTTCGAAACTGCGGGGCATGGGCATCTGCAGACCGAAACGGAACATGTTCGATACTTTGGCGTTCTTATCAGCTGTCAGCTTCTGGGTAACCTTGATGGCACCGGCGTTGTTGATGACATAAGTCAGATTCAGTTTGGCTGAAACGCCCGGCATGTCATAAGCCGATTCTACGATGACCTGATTGTTATCCGTACGCTGTTTGAAAGAGGTCAGCTTGATTTCCGGATTCTTCCAAGCGATATACTTGCGTTGCAAGCCCGCACCGAAATCATTGTCGGTCGGGGCACGCCAGAAGTTGGGTGTCAGGGCCTCACCGTCCTTAATCATATCCTGTCCGTTCACTTCGTACTTGGTCAGATAACCGTTGTGCTTGTTGAATTCTACACGGAAAGCATCACCGGAGACGATGAGGTAGTTCCAATCGTTATCCTGCACCTGGGGAGCCGGCACTTCGATATTGCTCTGTTCGCAGTTCTTCAGTTCCATGGAAGGAGCCTTGTAAGGATTCAAAACAAGCTGGTCTTTTGCCACTACATGTCCGGCGGACAGCAGTCCTTCGCGGTTCTTCAGCTTATAAGAAACGTTCAGCAACCATTCGGTGCATTGGCAGGTCTTGCCCAAGTCCAGCTTAATCTTAGCAGTCTGTTGAGGAGCCACATTCAGATTATCTACACGGCCGGTACGTATCACCTTACCGCCTTTCAGTACCTCCCACTCCATGTAATAGGCGGAAAGGTCGCGGAAGAAGTATTCATTGAACACATTGATTTCACCGTTCTTCAAGTCGGCCGGAGTAGTCCAGATGTTCTGATAGATATGCCCTACTTCATACATGTGAGGATTGGGAACACGGTCAGGGCTAATCAAACCATTATCACAGAAGTTACCGTCGCTGGCATCAAAACGGTTAAAGTCACCACCATAGGCATAAATCATCTTGCCGTTCTTTCCTTTCCAACGTACAGACTGATCGACAAAATCCCAGATGAAGCCACCTTGGTATTTGGGATACTTGCGAACCAAATCCCAATATTCTTTAAAACCTCCTTCCGAGTTTCCCATGGCATGAGCATATTCACACTGAATCAAAGGTTTTGTCATGGAATCATCCTCACAGTATTTCTTACATCTGTCATAGCCATAGTACATCGGGCAATAGATATCTGTCTTACCTGTTTTACCGGCTTGTTCATATTGTACGGCACGGCTCGGGTCTTCTGCCTTTATCCAATCGTAGGCGGCCTCGAAGTTAGGACCATAGCCGGCTTCGTTGCCAAGCGACCAGAAGATGATGCTGGGATGATTGAAACCGCGCTGCACATTGCGCTGGTTGCGTTCCATATGTGCTTTCTTATAGTCCGTACGCTTGGCAAGTGTCTTCTCGCCGTAGCCCATTCCGTGAGACTCGACATTCGCTTCTGCCACTACGTAGATACCGTACTGGTCGCAAAGGTCATACCAAAGATTGTCGTCGGGATAATGGCAGGTGCGCACGGCGTTCAAGTTGAATTGCTTCATCACCTGAATGTCCTGCAACATGCGTTCGCGGGAGATGACGTAACCACCGTCGGGGTCCAGTTCAT
The DNA here is from genome assembly GCF_024704895.1 of Bacteroides muris (ex Fokt et al. 2023). Lineage (NCBI taxonomy): Bacteria > Pseudomonadati > Bacteroidota > Bacteroidia > Bacteroidales > Bacteroidaceae > Bacteroides > Bacteroides muris (ex Fokt et al. 2023). Next base: position 9,265 of record NZ_JAMZEE010000028.1, read on the forward strand.
GACGGTCGGCACCCTTGAAGAGAACGGGCTGGCCGTTGACAAGAATCTGGCTTCCTTTCAGTTCTATCTTGCGGAAGCCTACCTTTACAGGAATCACTTCGCTGCTACCTTGCAGGGTGCTACGCAACGTATATAAATAAGGTGTCTCAGCCGTCCACTTATGCGGGTTCTCCACATTCAGCGTTGCAATGCCGCTGCCTTTGGCTGTAGCTGTAGCCACCTGCTTACCGGCAGCATCCAGCAGTTCGAGGCTGACGTTGCCGCCGCCCTTCACATCGAGCTGCACTTTCAGGGAGCCGTTGCGGTAGTCGGCATCCAAATCGGGAGTGACACGGATGTCCTGAACGCGCTTCTTGTCGCGGGCATAGAGATAGCAATCACGACCTACACCGCTGTAGCGGAAGAAGTCCTGGTCTTCGAGGTAGGTACCGTCGCACCAGCGGAATACCTGAAAAGCTATCAGATTCTTCTGTCCGGGCTTCAGGTAAGGAGTCAAGTCGAATTCGGCTTCGAGCTTGCTGTCTTCACTATAACCCACATAGCGTCCGTTCACCCACAGATACATATTGGAGGTGACAGATCCGAAATGGGCGATGATGTCCTTGTTCTTCCAGTCGGCGGGCACGGTAATCTCGCGACGGTAAGAACCTACATGATTGTTCTCGACGGGCACCTGCGGCGGGTTATTCTGGAACTGATTGCGCCAGGCGTAGCCGACATTCACATAGATAGGGTCGCCGAAACCGTTCAGTTCCCACACACCGGGGACGGGGATGTCGTTCCAGCCTTTGTCATTATAACCCACACGCCAGAAGTCGGTAGGGCGAGCATCCGCATCCTTCACCCAAAAGAACTTCCAGGTACCGTTCAGCGTCATGAAACGGGACGATTGTTCTTTCAAGCCCCGGGTGGCAGCATCGGCCGACTCGTAGGCGAAGTAATTGGTGTGCATGGGGGCACGGTTCACAGCATTGACCTCGGGGTCGAGCCATTCTTTGAAAGACTGTGCACTGGCAGACAAGGCCAAGGCTGCAAACAGTCCGGTAATGAGATGTTTCTTCATGATGGTTAGTTTTAAAATAGTAATAACAGCATAGGGAATGTTCCGAATGCTGCTACAAAGATAAGACGAATCGGGCTACTTCAAGAAGAGAATCGGCCCAAAAAAGATGAATATTTGCTCACGGAAGCAATTTTCCACGACTCACGCCTCTGAAAGGGGAGGGAAAACGGACTGTATACTATCTTCCCCCCACCTTTCGAAAGGGGTGTCAATGCAGACGATAGACGCTGAATGAACGGGGCTGCAACTCCAGGTCGAGAGAATGCTCGCCGACCTGCACGGGGCGGATACGGGGAACGAGGGCTTCTTGTTCCAAAGTATTCACCGTACGCCAGTCGCAGTTCTGCAGATAAGTGCACGAACCGCCAATGAGCCGCCGCTTCTTCAATCCGTCGAAGTCGACCTGTACTTTTGCCTGCCGGCTGCCCGCATTGACCAGTTTCAGGATAATTTCTCCCGTAGGAGCGTCCAGCACCGCCGAAGCATAAAGGCTGTCCTGACCCGTCACGGGTTTTCCGTCCATCTGCAGGCTCAGCACATCTGTTCCGGCATTCATGCCATACATCTGCTGCACGTAATAGTTGGGTGTCCGCATCATGCGGAGATTGTCAAACCAAATCAAATCGGGATTCCATTGCCAGGCATCCACATGGGCGAAGAGCGGAGCGTAGGTGGCAAGGCGCACCACATCGGCATTGCGTTCCAGTCCCGTCATGAAAGCAGCTTCGGACAGCGCTGCCAGAAAGTTATTCGCCTTCCCGGTGGAGTGGTCGTGCGACGCATATTCACCGGCAAAAACTTTCGGTCCCTTACGGTCGTAATTGTCGTAGCGGGCGGCATTGGCAAAGAACCAGTCGGGAGCCATATAATAATGCTCGTCCACCAAGTCCACTCCGATACGTTTCATTTCGGGCCAGAGATAATCGAACTTGTCACCATCGGCACTCGGGCCGGAAGAACCTACAATCTGAATATCGGGATGTTTTGCGCGGATGGCTTTGGTGAACACTTCCAGACGTTCGGTATATACCTTGTCCCACTGTTCATTGCCAATGCCAATCATTTTCATGCCGAACGGTTCAGGGTGTCCCATATCGGCACGGACCTTTCCCCACTTGGAGGTCACAGGACCGTTGGCAAACTCGATGAGGTCAAGGGCATCCTGCACGTAGGGGGCGAGCTCGTCGAGAGGCACTACCTCGTTACTCTCGTACTGGCAGGACAGTCCGCAGCTCAGTACCGGCAGCGGTTCGGCTCCGAGGTCTTCACTCAGCAGGAAGTATTCGTAGTAGCCCAGACCCAGGCTCTGGAAATAGTCGGGAAAGGCCTTGTGCTTGAAGGTGTAGTTCCAACGGTTCTCGTTCAGCGGACGGTTCTCTACCGGGCCTACGGAATTCTTCCATTGATAGCGGGTGGCAAGGCTGTTACCCTCAATGATGCAGCCGCCGGGGAAGCGGAAGACACCGGGATTGAGGTCGTAGAGCGCTTGGGCGAGGTCGGCACGCAGACCGTTCTCGCGCTTCTTCCAGGTGTTGACGGGAAAGAGCGAGATATGATCCATGTCCACCGTACCCTCCGACAACAATACCACACGCAGACGCGAATGGGCATCGGTAAAGGGCGATTGGAGGACAACCGTCTGTTTTTGCCAGCTGTTGCCGCTGATTTCGATTTCTTTTTTCAGAAGATTCTCGCCATTGGAGTTCACCAACTCGACGGACAACTTCATGGGACGGGCATCGGGAGTGCGGGTGTAGGCTGTGAAGCGGTATTCCTCGCCTTGCTTGAGACCGATGCCGCGAAAGCCTTCGTTGTCGAGTCCGGCACGCAGCAGACGGCCGTCGTTGACGATGCGCACGTAGTGGGGATTGCGGTCGAAGCAGGGCTCGGCGTCCTGCACCGTGACGTTGCCGAAAGGCATCCATCCGACAAAGGGTTGCGGGAACTCGAAGGAGCGGTTCTTCACCAGTTCGGCGTAGAGTCCGCCGTCGGCACCGAAGTTGATGTCTTCGAAGAAGATGCCGTACATTGTAGGCTGTATCTTAGCTGTCGGGCGAGATACATCTACGGTCATCACATGTTGTGCCTGCGCACCTATGGCGCAAGACAACAGAAAGGTTGTAATCAGTTGCTTCATATAAATGTCAAATATTATAGTAATATAGAAACAGTTTGCAAAAATAATAAAATCTTTAGATGCGGATACATCGGCCATGCCGGAATACATGTAACCGGTGCGTACGGCATGTCCTACTGCCTCTTCCTGTTCCAGCACGGGTTTGTGCGACTGCAAATAGCTGTCCTTGCATGCTGTAGTGCCGCGCACGTCGAGGAAGGACTTGGCCTGGTCGAGATATTTCTTATCTCCCGTCGCGGCATAAAGACGCACCAACGCTCCGGCCCCGACCCGTTGTGCGGATGTTTCGGGTTCATCGTGCGAGCCGTATAGAGGTATCCGTATCATTTACATTTAGTTCGACCGTCACAATCAGCCGTATTCTGAATGCCATTCAGTCGTATAGTGAATAGGGTTCAGTCGTATAGTGAATGCCATTCAGTATACGACTGAATTAGGCCAATTACATCTCCTCTGATAATCAGATATTTACAAAAGGAGCAATCCGTTATGATATATCTTTACAAAACAAGGGGTGCTCCATGCCTTCTTTATTTCACGATTACCGCCCCTCCCTGCGGCCGGACCGTGAGTTGCAGAGAGCCATCAGCCTTTATCTTGTGTAGCTTCAATTGAGGCTGCATCTTCCTGTCATCACTATACAGAGACACCTCTTGTCCTGCCAGCATAGGAAGGTCAAGCTCCAGTTTCAGAGGTTCCGCCGTTGCATTGACAGCGGTTATGTACCACGTGTTGCCATGACGACGGGCAAGAACAATATATCTCCCCGGATAGCCGTCAATGAAACGGGTCTCGTCCCAAGTAGTGGGCACTTGTTTCATAAAGTCGAGGCAGATTTGCGGAACATCCGTCAGGTTATTGGGCGCCAAAGCAAAGTTCTGAATGGGATTTTGGAAAAGTACTGCCGTTGCCAACTGGAAGATGTCTGTAGTTCGACGAATAGTTCCGCCATCGTTGGCACGGTTCAGGCGCTTGTTCAGGAACACACCGCCAAACTCCATGCATCCCACAGCATTGCGGATGAAAGGATGCAGCGTGGCATTGAACGCCTCGTTATCACAGAAGTGCTGGTCGAAAACCAGATTCTCGGAAGCCAGCACCGCCTCGCTGCCTACGTAATTGGGATACATCCGTTCCCAGCCGCGGGGCAAGGTGCAGCCGTGGAAGATAACCATCAGACCGTGGTCGTCGGCATCGCTCAGAATCTCTTCATACAAACGCAGGGTCTCCTGCTTGTCACCACCGAAAAAGTCTACCTTGATACCCTTCACGCCCCGGCTTTGCAACCAGCGCATCTCTTGCTTGCGGGCAATGGAGTTATCCATCCGGTTGACGGGACTCTGCTCTATATCGTTCCAGTAACCACTGGAGCTATACCACAAGAATACCTCCACACCCTTGCTGCGGGCATACTTGATAAACTGTTCCATGCGGTCGCGACCGATGTTGTTGTCCCACCAATTGTCAATCAATACATATTCGTATCCCATGGCGGCCGCCAAGTCAACATAGCGCACCTGGTCGTCGTAGTTGATGCTGCCGTCCTGCCAGAGAATCCAGCTCCAAGTGCCACGGCCCGGCTTGTAATCATGGGTGGTGGTATAGCGTGGTTCAGCTCGGCACCTGCCATGTAGCCGTTGCCCCAGTAAAGATAGGATTTGCCCGAAACCGGGTCGGTAAACACATCCACATCAATCTGCTGCCCGCCACCGACGGGTGAGGCAGTAACGACAGGGCGTCCCAAATCAATGAAAGGGCCGGCAGGAGAATCACTCGTAGCCACTCCTATCTGCTTGCCGCCGCCATTCTTGGGGTTTCCACTGTAATAGAAGAAGTATTTATACTTGCCGTCCACTTTTTTCTCTTCAATGCAAGGCGCCCAAGCATTGCCATCCGCCCAGGGTACTTGCTCCGACTTCAGGTCCAGCATGACACCTTCATCCTGCCAGGTCTTCAAATCCGTAGAGGAGAATACGGTGAAGTACCAGCCTCCCCACCCCGGCTGTCCGTCCGTAGTAGAATAGATGTAATACTTTTGGGTCTGATGGGAATAAAGAATTTCCGGGTCGGCATGGAAACCCGGCAATACGGGATTGTTGGGCAATGCGCCCAGCTCTGCCGGCTTACCCCATTCATCGGTAATGCGCAACAGCTCATGGCGGGTAATGGGGACAATAGTCCCATGACGGGGATGAAAGTTCATCTTCACCTCGCTGTCTATCACCTTAAAATTCTTCAAGTCAGTGGTTTCCGTAAACTGATAGCTTCCTTTCATATAGACGTCGTACATCAGGATATACTTATCCTGCCCTATCAGCTTGAAAGTACCCGCACCCTCTACGGCTTCCTTGGTCTGTTGCTTGTAATCGGGCTCTTCCGTCCATTCTCCGGAAGTCAGGGAACGGGTGGTGGCCACCTTTATACCATTTCCATGTCCTTCCGTCTTATAGAAAAGGTGGAAAACACCATCCTTATAGACAATGTCTCCATCGATGCACGATTTCCCATTCTCCGGCAGAAACAGTGGCTTGGGCTCTCCCTCCAAATCTGTAAACTCTGCATTGGCATAAGCATAATATATGACATCGGCTCCATCGCCATGCAGCATAGACCAATACACCATGTATTTTCCCGCCTCCGGATCGTAGATAGTCTGCGGAGCCCATACGCGCTTCAAATCCTCCTGACCCGAATAGCGCTTCTGTATATTGATAATGGAGTGTGACCAGTTGACCAAGTCGGTAGATTTCAGCAAAACCATGGCACGGTTGGAACTCCATCCATTGGCTGAAACCATATCTGTCACTACCATATAGAAAGTCTTGCCGTCCTCGCAACGAAGGATATGGGGGTCGCGGACTCCTCCGGTGGAGCTGATGACTTTCGAGTCGATTACCGGTTCATTATCATTCAATGCCCAGTAGGTATAACCGTCCATGCTTACAGCATAGCGAACAGCTTCTTCATCGCCACTATTCCCAGTGAAATAAGTGAACAAATAAGCTACATAATCTTTTTCGGGAAAGGATTTTTGCCAGGAATATCCCGGAAGTGCAAACCACGACAATAACATTGCCATCAAAAGCATCCGGAAAGTGTTTTTCATCCGTACAATCATAATCTTTTTATATTAAACCTTTTATACATACCCTATGCGGCCATCGGGCTGCAAGGCTATAGTAGTCAGATAATTCCACGCCTTCATCACTACGGGTTGATAAGCAGCCTTGTCCAGCAATCCGTTGTTCATCCCCCACAACAGACCATAAGTAAAGAAAGCAGTACCGCTGGTTTCAGGACCGGGAGCATGCTTAGGGTCGAGCATACTGCGTGTCCAGTAGCCTTCCGGCTGCTGACACGCAGCCACAGATTTGGCCATCGTCCGGAAGCGGTCGATGTACTCCCGGCGGTATTGGTCTGTTTCGGGCAAGTCTTTCAGCACCTTTGCCAAGGCAGCCAGCACCCAACCGTCGCCACGCGCCCAGAAGTCTTTCTTACCATTCACACTTTTGTGTTTTGGATAAACATATTTGCCGTCGCGATAGTATAGGCCTTCCTCCGTATCGTACATGATGCTGTTGGCATAAGCCCAGTATTCATGCAGTTTCTCCAGATATAACGGATTGCCGGTCAGGAAGAACACCTCCATGTTTCCCGTATGATAGGCGGCATTGTCCCAAAAAGAGCGCCCATGTTGCGGATGGGTCTCCTGCCAATAGTTGTTCACCCGATTGATAACCTCAATCACTTCTTCCGGTTTCGGCTGCTGAGCGGTGCATGAAGACAGTCCCCAGCAGAAAGCCGAACCCAATAAAAACAAGAATGTCGTTTTCATATACTAATACTGCTCTTTTATCTTATCACTTCCAATACATAGACCGGTTGCGACGCAAACTTTACAACCAGCTCTCCGCCATCCACTACGATGCGCGGACGGGCCATCGGAATCATCTTCGCGCCTCCACCTTTCAGGGAAAACGGAGTGGTACGCTCGAGAAATGAATCAGTCTTACTCATAATAAGCATGGTCTTTGGGAAACTCTTCACCACCCCACGCCTTTTTCGAGGTCCATGCCTGCGGAGCATCTGTCCAGAACGGATGATTGGCGGGCAAGCCCAGAGGCAAGAATGCCAGAGAGGCCATGTAGAGACTGCCGTTATTGGTATACCAGTCGGAGATATGAGGCTGGGAACCGTTGAATCCCAACGTCAGAAAACCTTTCCCGTTAAAGTTCCGGTTGTCACCGAACATACGGTTGATAACAGCCGTCATGGCAGCACGTACCTGTCCGTTCGACAATTCCTTGGGCAACCATCCACGCCATGCCAACAAAGCCAATGGTTGGAGGGTACCGGTGCGGTAGGTAATGGAACGCCCGAATACGGGGAAGGCCCCCTCGGGAGAGATGAAACGTTCCAGAATCATGCCGAAACGCTGCATGCGCTTCTGGGCACGCTGGAAATTGCAATCCGGCGCATTCCATATCTTATTTTTTCCACTGTTCGTAAAGACTTCCAGACACTCCACATACATGGGATGGAGTACGAAGCTGTTGTAATAGTCAAAGGCAAATCCCGGTCCGTCGCTATAGAAGCCGTCACCTACATACCACTCTTCCACCTTGCGCAGAGCGGAGACAATACGGTAAGCATCACTCTTGGCACCAGCCTTGCGCAGGAAACATTCTACCGTAGACGAGAACAGCAGCCAGTTGGTATAAGGAGGGTCCACACGGCGCAACTGGGTGAACTCTTCAATGTAACGCCGTTTAGTCAAACTATCCAGAGGCACCCACAAAGCATCGTATCCTCGCAGGAAGCTTTCAGCAACATAAGCGGCATCGACCAGCGGCTGTCCCTCTTTCCGCCAAAGCAGGTAATCCCGGCTTTCCGGATCTACTGCCTGAGCATAACTTTTCAATGCCCACTCGCGAAGCTGCTTGCGCTGCTTGCCTTCGGCAGTGTCATCATCCGGCAAAGAGAGCCAAGGCGTCACCCCTGCCATCAGACGGCCGAAACATTCCATATAGGTCACCCGTTTGTCGCGTCCATCCCAAGTGGGGCTAAGTTCCACCTGCATATTTTCCTGGAGCTTCCCCTCACTCATATTACTCAGCACCGGAGCGGCCATTCGATACAACACCCCGGCCCAGAGTTCGCGGTCTGTCACTTCCTTCTCTTTTTTCTTCTTGGCAGCCATTTCCTGAGCGGGCAGCAATAAAACTGCCACTAGCAGCAGCCATAAGCAGTTACTTTTTCTCATGATATTATTTAAGTTTGGTTTTCAATACTGCAAAATTACCCCATTCCCGGTAATTTCGGGGGCACTATTGTTTCAAAAAGGGGTAAATATCGGTCATTAGTACCCCAAAAAGCTCAGAAATCACAAGAAAAAACCTAAGATTAAACCGTGCTACGACGGAAGTGAATAAAGTATTTGCCGCTATATTTGTTTCTTCATGAACTGCACCAGTACGAGGGCAATGCAATAAGCTATAATCTGTTCAAACCAAAAGTCAAGTCCTTCAAACATATTGCTCATTATTTTGATAGACACCTATTTCTTTTTCAGACAACAAAGAAAAGGAGTTTATTCGGAATAATGAATTTCCATACGACTCAAAAGATGTTCCATTTTTCCGGATTACAAACTGAGCCAAAAATATCCGCCAAGACTCTGATTATTCCTAATATTGCATTAAATGTCACGGAAATAAGAGTATTATTCTGGCCAAAAAGACTATTTTTGCAACAAATATCCATAAGCATACCATGGCAGGCATCTATATTCATATACCTTTTTGCAAGACACGCTGTATCTATTGCGATTTTTATTCCACCACTCGCAGCGAATTGAAGCAGCAGTACATCCGTGCCTTGTGCACTGAACTGAAAACTCGCAAGGGTTATCTGAAGGGAGAACCGATAGAGACCATCTACTTTGGCGGCGGCACTCCCTCTCAGCTCGCTCACGAAGATTTCGAGCAGATATTCCGGACTATCAAAGAGGTGTATGGAACAGAACATGCCGAAGAAATTACCCTCGAGGCCAATCCCGACGACCTGACGGAAGAATATGTGTCCATGCTTCGCGCCCTCCCCTTCAACCGCATAAGCATGGGGATACAGACATTCGACGACCCCACCCTGAAACTGCTGAACCGCCGGCACAATGCCGCGCAAGCCATCGCAGCCGTACACAGCCTCCGCCAGGCAGGTTTCCGGAACATCAGCGTCGACCTCATCTATGGACTACCGGATGAAACAGACCAACGGTGGGAACGCGACCTGCAACAAGCCGTCGGCCTTGATGTGGAGCATATCTCCGCTTATCATCTGACTTACGAAAAAGGCACCCGCATTTACGAAATGCTGCAGAGCCATCTTATCAGCGAAGTAGATGAAGAGAGTAGCGTGCGCTTCTTCTCGGTGCTCATGGACACCCTGGGAGCCGCGGGGTATGAGCATTACGAAATATCCAACTTCTGCAAGCCCGGCATGTACTCACGCCACAACACTGCTTACTGGAAAGGCATTCCGTATTTGGGCTGCGGCCCTTCAGCCCACTCCTTCAATGCGGAGACAAGGGAATGGAACACAGCTTCTCTGGAAGGATACATAAAGTCCATTGAAGAGGGACACCGTTCCTCCGAAACAGAAATTCTGGATAAAGTGACCCGTTACAATGAATACATCATGACTTCCCTGCGTACCATGTGGGGAGTCTCTCTGGCATATACGGAAGAAGCCTTCGGCACAGAGTTGTGCCAATATTGCACGAAAATGGCAGCCCCCTACCTCCAAAGCCACAAACTGGAGATGCAGGCAGACCGCCTGCGCCTGACCCGGGAAGGTATCTTTGTTTCGGACGGCATAATAAGCGACCTGATGTTCATTGATTAACAGCAAAACCGGGAGACTGCATGACCGAACAAGAAGTCAGACGCTACTTGCGCCAAATGAAGGAAGAAGACTCGGAACGGGCTTTTCACAGTTTCTACAATCTGTGCTACGACCGCTTGTTCCGTATTGCCTGCTATTTCGTGAAGCACGAAGAATGGGCGCAAGAAATTGTGCTCGACGTCTTCATGAAGCTTTGGGAACAACGCGCCCGGCTGCCGGAAGTGAACAACATAGAGGATTACTGCTTTATCCTTACCAAAAATGCCTCCCTCAATTACCTGGAAAAAGAGAACCGGCACCCTACACTTTCGTCCGAACAGCTTCCCGAACTTTCCGGCCAAGCCGATTCCCCCGAAGACACTCTTATCAGCGAAGAACTGTTTGCCCGATATGTCAAGGCGCTCGACCGCCTGCCGGAGCGTTGCCGTGAAGTATTCATCCGCCTGCGCGAAGAGAAACAAAGTTATGCACAAGTGGCGGAAGACCTGAACATCAGCACAAAGACAGTAGACGCGCAACTGCAAAAAGCACTCACAAGACTCAAGGAAGCATTGCTGACGGAGTGAACTCTGCTTCATCTTCCCGGCAAGGAGCCGTGCATGTATGTATAAGATGCACATCTCATACAGACTTTCCCTATTGATTGAAACAGAGAAACAAGCAAGTCACACGTAGGCAGGACGGACTTTCACGGACAAAGAGCTTTAGATTAACATTATTTCAGGATATAGGCATAGGGAATTTCTGAAAAGCAGCTGTCTTTACATGCAGAAAAGGAGTCATAGGCTCTTAATAAATTGCCAAAAATGAAAGTGAATAACGAAAATTTCGACAAGGTACTGAACAGACTGGTTGCTTCTACCCGTTCCCCACGAGGACGCTTTACGGCAGAGAACAGCTGGAGGCTGCTGGAAAGCCGTTTGCTAAAGCGCCGCAGCATGAAGCGGTTCTGGATGCGTACAGCCAGTGCCGCAGCCGTAGTCCTGCTCTGTGTAACGAGCTGGGCAGCCTATCAGTTCTTATACGTAGCACCGCAACGGGAACTCATTCCCACAGAAGCCATACATACTACCGAGGAAACCCAAGTAATCCATAGCGTACTGACATTCGATCAGCAACCCTTGCAGGAAATCGTCCGTCAACTTTCCGAAACGTTCCGTACCGATATACGTATCGAAGGAGACAGCCTGAAGAACTATCATATGACAGCTACCTTCCGCGAAGGGGAGAGTCTTACAGAAATCCTCGACCTACTGAAGGACGCCGGCAACTTTACCTATAAAAAAGAAAACAACACTATTATCCTTACTACTAAACTTAACTGACAATGACCAGCTCTACTATCTGTTCGCACCACCGCATCAGAACCGTACTTCTGATGTGTGTGGTTCTTTTAAGCGTCTCACTCCATGCACAGGCACAAAACAAGGAAACACGTATAAACCTGAATATCCGTAACGCAACTTTAGAGAGTTTCGTGAAGCAACTGGAAAATGCAACCGGATTCTCCTTCATCTATGGGGAAGAAGTAAAGCTCACGCACCGCATCACACTGGAGATGAAACAAAAGAACATCAGTGAGATATTGCAACGTGCCTTTGAAAACGAACCCATCACGTTCGAAATATCCGGAAAGCACATTCTACTCCATAAGCGGCCCGTGCCGCAGAAACCCGTTAGCCGTAAGTTCACCATCAGCGGATACGTGACCGACGGAGCGTCTTCCGAGACGCTGATTGGTGCCAATATCCTTGAGAGTCGTCGTTCCACAGGTACTGCCACCAATCCTTTCGGTTTCTATTCCCTCACCCTGCCGGAAGGGGAAACGGAACTGGTTTTCTCCTACCTGGGCTACGAAAGCCGGCATAGCCGGTTCGAACTGACGAAAGACACCTTGCTCAACGTCAGGCTGGACAGCAATAACCAGCTGGCAGAGGTCGTGGTGCTCTCGGACAAGCGGGAGGCCGGCATAGAAAGCACAGCCATGGGAGCGCATGAGATACCGATGACACAAATCAGGCATACCCCGTCCATATTGGGAGAAGCCGACCTGCTGAAGACCATTCAGCTGATGCCGGGTGTGCAAGCTGGTATGGAAGGTTTTGCAGGCATGTATGTGCGAGGGGGAGGTCCCGACCAGAACCTGGTTATGCTGGACGGAATTCCAGTTTACAACGCAGACCACCTGCTGGGAGTATTCTCCATCTTTACGCCCGAAGCGGTAAAGAACACCACACTCTTCAAAAGTTCTTTTCCTGCCCGCTACGGCGGGCGTCTTTCGTCTATAGTAGATGTACGGACCAACGACGGGGACATGCATAAATACCACGGCGCATTCAGCATAGGCCTGCTGACGGACAAACTGCATATCGAAGGCCCTATCTGGAAAGAACGGACCTCCTTCAGTTTCAGCGCACGAGCCATCCCCACCCTATTCTTCAAAAATCTCATTGTAGACAAAGACGACACCTATTCCGACAAATACAACTACTATTTTTACGACGTCAATGCAAAGGTCAACCATAAGCTCAGCGACCGTAGCCGCATCTTCCTCAGTTTCTACAAGGGGAAGGACCACTATCATTATGACAGTTACTACCACGGTGACAATTACAACAACAGCATCAAGAATTATTCCAAGGACAACAGCCATCTGAATTGGGGAAACACCATCGCCTACAGCCGCTGGAACTATGTATTGAACAGCAAGCTGTTTTGCAACACCACCGTCTCATACAACAAATATGAGATGGGGCTGGACGAAAACATGGAAGATGCCTATACTGTCGCCAATAAAATACAGGACAGATACTATTACTCCTCCAAGTTCAACTCCGGTATCCGTGACTGGAGTGCTCGTATGGACTTTGACTACACCCCCATGCCGCAGCACCACATCAAGTTCGGTGCAGAGTACATCCACCATACGTTCCGTCCGGGAATAGCTACCTCGAAAATACAAGATATAGATAATGGCGCCCTCCAGGAAGATACGGTTTACAATACCAGCAACAGCCATGCCATGCGCGGACAAGAAATCTCCTTTTACGCCGAAGACAATTTCAATGTAAACGCCAGGCTCAGTCTGAATGCAGGTGTACGCACATCGCTGTTCCACACGCAAGGGAAAAGCTACCATTCGCTGCAGCCCCGCCTTTCCGCCCGCTATGACCTCGGACAAGGATATTCTGCCAAAGCATCCTATACGTGCATGGCACAGTATGTGCATCTGCTGTCCTCTACTCCGCTGTCCATGCCTACCGACCTCTGGGTACCCATTACCAAAGATATCAGTCCGATGTATGCCAACCAGTACTCCATAGGAGGCTACTATTCCGGACTGCCGGGTTGGGAGTTCTCCGTCGAGGGATATTATAAACAGATGAAAAACATACTTGAATATCAGGACGGTGTATCCTTCTTCGGCACCTCTACCAACTGGGAAGAAAAGGTAGAAATGGGCGAAGGCCGTTCCTTCGGTCTGGAACTGATGGCACAGAAAACATTGGGCAAGACCACCGGCTGGCTGGCATATACCCTATCCAAAACCGATCACCGCTTTAAGAACGGTACCATCAACCAAGGCCGATGGTTCCCCTACAAATATGACCGCCGCCACAGCATCAGCCTCAACTTCAGCCATAAGTTCAGTGACCGCATTGATGCAGGAGCTTCCTGGATATTCAATACCGGTGGATGTATCACTATCCCCGAGAGGGCTACTATTATCGTCAGCCCCGATGGAGTTATCGAAGAGACCGGCTACATCTCCGGACGCAACAACTATCGCCTGCCCGCCAGCCATCGTTTGAACCTAGGTGTCAACTTCAACAAGAAAACCAAACATGGCATACGTACCTGGAATATCAGTATCTACAATGCATACAATGCCATGAACCCGAACATCGTTTACAGCAAATACAAAAATAATGGATACAACGTATACTACAATGATTTCTACGAAAGTATTTATCATGGAAATACCGGGCAGAAGAAAGCTCAAACTGTCATCAAGAAAATAACAATACTGCCTTGTATTCCTTCTGTTACCTATACTTATAGATTTTAAAAACAAATCCGGCATATGAAAACAAAAATGAAATTACACCTATTATATATAGTAGCTATTGTCTTGTTGGCATCATGTGAAAATGAAATTCCTTACAATCCAGACAACCAACAACCGCTACTCATCATGAATGCCCAACTGGATGCAGGAAAAGACGTTAATGAAGTCTATCTCCATTTAGGCGAGGGCTATAGTATTGAACATTTGAACGAAGCAACTCTTTCCCTCTACATCAATGGCAAAATAGCAGAAACTCCGAAAGCGGTTTCTCCGGAAGAAATGTATGGGCATCTGGAAGGAGAACTTGATAAGGACATTTATGAATCATTACTGAAAAGTATACGTTTCAAGAAATATCGTCTGACCAGCACACTGCATCCCGGCGACAACATACGTCTGGAAGCCACTGCCGAAAACGGGAAATACCATGCCAGTGCCGAAGTCACCGTGCCACAGCCGATAGAGAGCCTGCACGTGGACACTTGCCTGGCCTACCTGCGCGAGTACAGCGGACAAAACCTTTACCGCCAATACAAAATTACGTTGCAAGACCGCCCCAACGAGAAGAACTACTACCGGCTGGACATTTGGAATGACCGTAGTTACTATTGCAAATGGAAAGAATACCTGGAAGATGAAAACGGCAGCCTCATCAAAGTGGAAGACGAGGACGGCTCTTGGTATTGGGCCTCCATACCCAGAGACACTACCATCCTCGCTCCCCGGCAGAACGAGATCATTAACCGGGAAGATGTTATACTGACTGACGGCCATCCCGGCAACTATGATGATGAAGAAAATGAATTGTTTCCCACCATAAATAACAAATACAATATATTCAATGATAACACTTTCCGTAACTCTTATGCCACATTGAAAGTATACACCCCTCTCTATCACGATTATTATCCTATAGAGGGACACTACTACGACCATATATCCCGCAAACAAACCATCACCGTGCGACTGCTTAGCATCACTGAAGCCGAATACCGCTATCTGAAAGCCTTAAACTGCCTGGATGATGGGGATTACGACGATGCTTTAATGGAACCTGTCAGTCTGCCTTGCAACGTCATAGGCGGATTAGGTTTTGTGGGAGTCTGCTCGGAAAGCAGAGTAGTAATAGATTTGCCCGAAACTGATTGGCGATAACATTTTGACTAATAAAACCCCTTTTATCCATTATAATAAACTGAATTTCATTTAACCTACATTACATTCGTATTACAAAAAGCATCCAAACAAAGCATTTTCACACTATAAAATTGATTTAAGTCAAGAAATGAAGATATAAACTACACTTTTTCCCTTATTCATTTTTGTGTTATAAAACATACGCCTACATTTGCATAGGTAAAAAGAAAAAGCTAAGCGCTTAGAGAGTTTTCAATAGGTATTAGATTAAGATTAGTTTTTAGGAATAACAATTAAAAAGTAGGTATTATGAAACGTTTAGGATTAACATTAGTGGCAGCAGTCTGCCTGACTGCCACAACATTTGCAGCAGGAAACCAACCTACAACTGCAAAATGGGAAGGTAACATCAACATAACAAAGTTGAGCAAGTATTTGAATCTGGATTCCAACCAGCATGAAGAAGTGGCAAACATCTGCGAATATTTTACAGAACAGATGGAACACGCTACAAATTCCAAGAAGAATCAAGAGAAGCTACTCCGTAATGCAGTTTATGGTAATCTGAAGTTGATGAAAAAGACTTTGAATGAGAAGCAATATGCTGATTATGCCAGAGTATTAAACGTCACGCTGCTGAACAAAGGTATCGAAGTGAAATAAGCTTCGCTTCTGATAAATACGGAAACAGTATTTATTGATAAATAAAAAGGCATTGGACTTTAGAGGTTCAATGCCTTTTCTTTTGGTCAACGCTGCCAAAACCGGCAGCGCCAACTCCCTAACCAGATAATTCTTATCTCTTCAGTCCTACAAGCAGAATCTGTCTTGCAGTTCTTTCTTATACTTTCTGGAAACCAGCAGTTCCGTCACTTTGTCGAACGGTGGATAAAGCATACATTTGCTATCCTTTATAATCATCAGATAATCAATATTGATAATATACGATTGATGTATCTGCACAAAACTGGACGAATATTGAGTAATCTGCTCGGCAGTCATCCCGCGACGCAATACCAGCGGCGGCTCGTTGCTCAGTATCACTTCCCACTGTTTACGCTCGGAGCAATAGCGAAAAAAACCGATTTCGACCGGACGCAACGCACGCATATCATTGGTTGGCGTAAATACGATAAATGTCTGTCCGGTATGTAGTGGCACACCAATGGGATATGGCATTCTCTGTCCTGCTTCTGCCTGCTCTACAAAACGTATAAGGATATCCCGCAATTCCCGCTCTTCAAAAGGTTTCAGCAGATAATCGAACGCAGCCTCTCGAACAGCCTGAATCATATACTTATCATAAGCTGTATAGAAAACAATCCGCATATTCCATGAAACACTGCCACGTATTTCCTGCAACAATTTCATTCCAGTCACATCCGGCAGTTCCACATCCAAGAACAATAAATCCGGTTGTACCTTGGCAATGAGCTTTTTCCCCTGTTTGCCATTACGGGCGGTTCCTTTCAAAGAGAAACGTACATCCTTTCTCAATTCAAAACTCAGATTCTCAAGAGCCGCCTCATCGTCATCAACTATCACAACCTTATATTTATCCATGTTCTTTTTATGTTTTTCCTCTGGCGAATATAAACATAATCCTGCTCCCATACAAAGTAACAGAAAGCCATTTACGAACTATTTGTCTGAGAACATGACTATCCGTGCAAAAAACAAGATTAAACGGTTCTTTTAAATTCTATAATCATAGTTGTCAGGCAACCAGAAAGCCACCTCACATCCCATCTCACCACTCTGCAAAGAGACATTATACACTGAAACATCAATGGCTTCTTTGTTCTTATTGTTGAGAATCTGAATAGTCTGCATAATTACTTTCATTCCCGTGCCCGTACCCCGATACCGGCTGTCCGGACGATAACCGCCACCATTATCCGTTATCTTTATGCAAACACCGTTTCCTTGCCGACAAACCGCAACCCAAAGATTGCGTTCTCCTTCCTTCTCGCGCAGCGCATGCTTCACTGCATTTTCAACCGGAATTTGAATCATCATAGACAGAATCCTTATTTGTTCCGGATACACATCTTTTTCTATCTTCAGTTCTGAATGGAAATACGGACCTAAGGAACAACGCTCCAGGTCAATATATGTCTTCACAAAATCCACTTCCTCTGCCAAGGTTACGCACAGTTGTTCTGCCAATTCCAGATTCCGACGCATCAATTTTACCAAAGACGAAAGCCCCTGTCTTTCTTCCACACTTCGTCCTGTCATCTCCCGGTTCAAAACATTGAAGATGAAATGAGGGGACAAACGGTTACGAATATTCTCCAGACGAAGTGTAGAGACTGTGCGATGATTCCGTGCAAGCAACAAAGCACGTTTCTTTTTACTGTACAGATAAAGAAAAAAAGCTGTCAATATAGCTATAACGGCTATGGCAAATACAGCAACTTGTGTCCACCTTAGCACCAACATTTCGTTCTTCTGCTCCTGAAGCAAAACCCGATGTGCCATCAAGGTAGAATCTTGCTGATAACGCAAAGTCAGGTCTGCCGTATGCATCCGGACACGCTCGTTTCTGATAGAATCATCAAGTTGATTATTTCTTCGCAAATAGTAGTAAGCACTCTTATAATTGCCGGTTTCCTCGTAAAACTGCTGAAGGTATTTATTACGAATATGCACCATGTCAGGATCAATGCCCACAGGAACCATGCTCCGGGACAACAAACGACGCGCCTCTTGAAAGTCTTCTTGCATCAACGCCAGTTTTATACGTTGTGTATCAATATAATATAGCGCAGCCTTCACATCCATTTTTTCAAAAAAAGGCTGACATCCATTTATATATTTAACAGCAGAATCAGCTTCATGCAACTGAAGATAACAGTCGCCCAAATTCATCCGCCCCAAATTGAGCTCAAAGTTCATGTCAGAATATCCTTCGACCAGACCGACAACTTTCCGGAAATATTCTATCGCTGTCCGGTAATCTTCCCTATAATAGTAAGAAGTCCCTCTATTATTCAAATAAATATACTTCTCGTAAGGCAACATACTGTCATAGCTTTCTCCCGCAAGATTATAATAGTAATCACACAGGTCAAAATCACGCATGGTGACGTATACTTGCGCCAGACCATAATAAATGGGAGGCTTCTTGGAAGAAGACAAATGTAAAGAGTCGCACATCAACAAGGCCTTCCTATACCAGGCAGCCCCTACATTCAACTTCCCCAAACGGTTACTCGCATCGGCAAGATTCATCAAGATATCCGGTATTACTTCAACTTTAGTTCCCTTCATCCGCCGCTCATAAGACCTCCGGAAACAAAATTCGGCAGAATCCATCTTTCCCATACGTGCAAAGACATTTCCTTTCATATTGAAACATTCGGATTCCAAATCTGCCATCCCGGGAACCTCTTCCTGCCCTTCAATAAAACTGCTTAGCCGCCGAATCATCATCTGCGCCGAGTCAAGCTGTGTAGTGACCAGATAGGTCTTCATTACCATTGCCAGATAATTGTACTTGGCCAGACTGTCCTTTGCCTGTTCCATCCTTCGCAAGGCCTCTGTTCTAATCTTTCGAGGCACAATAGCCAAAGAATCTCCATTTATACGAGAAAATCTCTCAAAGGCTTTCATTTCAGTACATATCGTCTCTATATCCTCAGGCACACACGCCCCTAAGACCATAAGCCCTATCACCAAGCAAATGTAAAACCGGATTTGCCTATTCAACCCCTTTCTCATGTTTTTCGTAATTAGATTATCTGTTCAATACTGCTGCAAACTTAAAATATTTTTGCGAAATACCGTCAAGCATAAGGCGTATTTATCAACCACAAAAGAGCATACGTTACCGCTTTATTAAAACAAAACAAAAAAAATCACATTATAGTACAATATTTAGCTACATAAGCCACTAAAACAAGATTTTAGTACATTTCAAGCTTTTTCTCATTTTCTTATTCATATATTTTATTAATCACTTTTTGGGGTAAAGAATTGCGAATATACTCAATCAAAGAAAGGCTGTTTCCAAAAGAAAACAGTTCTTTTACATAATTTACAAGTTCTATGTTAGACAGTAGACAAATCATAGCAGATAGATATGAGCTACTCAAACAACTGGGAAGAGGAGGATTTTCTGAAGAGCGCAAGTACGCTGCATGCCGTATAGAAGAAGACTACAGAGATTTTCTAAAAGAAATGATGCAGTCCAATCTTTCCACTCAAGAAATACACATAAGGAAAAATACAAGAGTCAATGTCAGACTATAAATAATGAATAGGGCATTCCAATGTTTGAACTGCCCTATTCACTATTCAAATACTTGATTTTATTTAACCGTCACCATCGTCGCCCCGAATCCGTACTCCTGGAACGAAGCATCCTGATGGCGGCAGTCAGGATATTTACGTTTCAGCTCGTCCAGCAAGGCTTTACGCAGCACTCCATCTCCCTTGCCGTGAATAAAGACGATGCGTTGTTCGCGCTTTTTCTTGTACTGCTCCATCACTTCACGAAACTTATCCAGCTGGTAATTCAATATTTCGCTGTTGCTCATGCCGCAGGTGTCATCCAGCAACTCGCCGATATGCAGGTCAATCTCGACAATCCCATTCTTGCCACCACGCTTGACGACCGTCTGCGGTCTGGACGGAGTATCTGCCGTTTTTTTCTGTATCAAAGCCTCCTTCAGCTCCTCTGCCGAAACATACACCTGCTTGGCAGGCTGGTCATTCCGGACAATATCATACATCAATGCCGGAGTTTCAAAGAAATCCGTCTGCTGGAATGTATGCAGTTTATAGAACTTTACCATATCTATGCGGACTTCCACACTGACAGCCGGTTTCATTGTAAACGCACGGTTATCTTTGAATGCCACCAGTTGCACCATCACACGTTCACGGTCGTTCAACTCGGACTTTTCGAACTCCTCCAGCAGAAGTTTCGTATTCGGCTCTATCAAACCATGCGAACGGGCTGTCCAGGACTTTCCTTCAGCGCTCAAATAGGTGTAATACATATAATAATTACTGTCGTTCACCAAATATGCCTCGAAAGGTGTAGTGCTGACAGCCTTGATATCCTCCGGAACAAAAGCCAGAAAAACATTCAGGATATCCCCGCCTTTCATCTCGGGCTGACGATAAACGGATATCTGCGGTTTCTCCAAACGGACCGATTGAGGCTCTGAAACCTGAGAATCCATAGCAGACGCCCTTGCCGTAGCGGCGGCCGTACGCAATTGCTGCTCTTCTTCCCGCTTCTTCCTAGCTGCCGGAGTGGGGATATTATAATCATCGGTCTCTATCACCACACATTCGTTTATGGGCATCGGTATGTCAAAACCGTCGGCATCTTCCACCAACACGATGTTTTTCCCTTGAAATCCTGTCACAACACCGCCCCCAACTTCGCTGAGGAAACGTACTTTATCTCCTATCTTCATAATAACTTATCTTTTAGTTTGTCTTTTCCTGTTTTTTTGCCATCATGGTGGCAAAGTTTTGCCAATGGGATGGCAAAGTCGTGCCACCACGATGGCAAAGTCGTGCCATCCCGTTGGCAAAACCACGAACATAAAGGTCCGGTCTCATTTCTTCCTGCAAAGTTAGGAATTATTTCCCTTATTCTTCAAATCTTCCCAAATATCCGTACCTTTGCAGCCGATATAATAAAGAGAAAGCCATCATGAAAGAAGACCCCAGACATATCAGAATCAGCGAATTCAACTACCCGTTGCCGGACGAACGCATTGCAAAGTTCCCATTGTCCGTACGTGACCAGTCCAAACTGTTATTGTATCGCCACGGAGAAGTTTCAGAAGACAGATTCACTTCACTGCCGGAGTATCTGCCATCGGGAAGCCTGATGATATTCAACAATACCAAAGTCATCCAAGCACGTTTGCATTTCCGGAAAGAAACGGGGGCACTGATTGAAGTATTCTGCCTGGAACCCATACAGCCGAACGACTATGTCCTAAACTTCCAGCAAACCGAACATGTTGCCTGGCTCTGCATGGTCGGCAACCTGAAAAAGTGGAAGGAAGGCACGCTGAGACGTGAAATGACCGTGAAAGGCAAACCACTCACCCTGACCGCCGAACGGGGTGAATGTCACGGAACCAGCCATTGGGTAAACTTCCGCTGGAACAATCCGGAAGTGACTTTTGCCGACATTCTCGAAGTCTTCGGTGAATTGCCCATCCCTCCCTACTTGAACCGGGAGACCCAAGAAAGTGACAAAGAGACTTACCAGACTGTCTACTCCAAAATCAAAGGTTCGGTGGCTGCTCCTACAGCAGGACTGCATTTCACCCCACGCATATTGGACGCATTGCGCAATAAAGGGGTGGAACTGGAAGAATTGACACTCCATGTGGGAGCAGGCACCTTCAAACCGGTGAAAAGCGAAGAAATAGAAGGGCACGAAATGCATACGGAATACATCTCCGTCTCGCGCAACACATTGGAAAAACTCATAGCGCACGACGGCAAGGCAGTGGCTGTAGGGACAACTTCAGTGCGCACATTGGAAAGTCTTTATCACATTGGAGTCACTTTACTGAATAATCCCGAAGCCACAGAGGAAGACTTGCACGTCCGCCAATGGCAACCTTATGAAATATCTGGCGAGACTGCCGCCACCTCTGCAGTGGAAAGCCTGCAAGCCATTGTCGCCTATCTGGACAGACATAGCATGGAGACTCTGCATACCAGTACTCAAATCATCATCGCTCCGGGATATGAATACAAAATCGTGAAGGCTATGGTAACTAATTTCCACCAACCGCAAAGCACCTTGCTGCTGCTCGTATCAGCTTTCGTACACGGTGACTGGCAAAAGATTTATAATTATGCACTGGCAAATGATTTCCGTTTCCTGAGCTATGGAGATTCATCTTTATTAATACCTTAAGCACAATGAACTACGATAACAACCAAGAAATGTTCCCCCTTGTCGACGAACAAGGCAACATCATAGGCGCTGCCACCCGTGGCGAATGCCATAACGGCAGCAAACTGCTGCATCCGGTAATCCATCTTCATGTATTCAATTCCAAAGGTGAGCTGTATCTGCAGAAACGTCCCGAATGGAAAGACATACAACCGGGAGATACCTCAGTAGGCGGACACGTCGATTTAGGTGAAAATGTAGAGATGGCGCTGAAACGCGAAGTACGCGAAGAGCTCGGCATTACCGACTTTGTTCCCGAAACTATCATACGTTACGTCTTCGAATCTGCCCGCGAAAAGGAACTGGTCTTCGTGTACAAAACGGTCTACGACGGTGAAATACAGCCCAGCAACGAACTGGACGGAGGACGTTTCTGGGGCATTGATCAAATAAAAGAAAGCATAGGAAAGGAAGTCTTTACTCCAAACTTTGAAGAAGAGATAGAGAAAGTTATCGAATTGTAGCAGCAATAAATACTCCTTCAAAAAAAAGTCCCACTCTCCAAAAGAAAAGTGGGACATATAGCAGCATTACAATCAGCCTTATTTTGCCAGTTCTTCAATCACCTTCATAATCTGCTGGCCGATTTCCTCGGCAGCTTCCGGTGTGGCTGCTTCACTATAGACACGGATAATAGGTTCCGTATTACTCTTGCGCAGATGAACCCATTTGTCGGGGAAGTCAATCTTCACACCGTCTATATCATTGATTTCTTCATTCTTATACAGCTCCTTCACCTTAGCAAGAATAGCATCTACATCTGTTTCAGGAGTCAAGTCTACACGATTCTTTGCCATGAAGTATGCAGGATAGGATGCACGGAGTTCACTCACCTTCTTACCTTCGTGTGCCAGATGGCTCAAGAACAAGGCAATACCTACCAAGGCATCACGCCCATAGTGGCTGGCCGGATAGATTACCCCACCGTTTCCTTCACCACCGATAACGGCACCTACCTCCTTCATCTTGGTAGTCACATTCACTTCACCTACGGCGGAAGCGTAATATTCCTGTCCATACTTGCGGGTTACATCGCGCAAGGCACGGGTCGAGCTCAAATTGGATACTGTATTGCCCGGAGTATGTTTCAATACGTAGTCGGCAACCGTAACCAGCGTATATTCTTCACCGTACATCTTGCCGTCTTCGCAAATCATTGCCAGGCGGTCTACGTCAGGGTCTACAACAAATGCAACGTCTGCCTTCCCCCCTTTCATCAGGTTCATAATGTCACCCAAGTTCTTTTCCAAAGGCTCGGGATTATGCTGGAAGTTACCGGTCGGTTCGCAATAGAGCTTCTCTACGTGCTGAACGCCAAGTTGTTCAAGTAGTTGCGGCAAAATAATACCACCTACAGAATTTACACAATCAATGGCTACACGGAAGTTTGCCTTTCGGATAGCTTCCACATCTACGAGGTCAAGCGCCAATACGCTGTCGATGTGTTTCTGGTTGTAGCTTAAATCCTGACGGTACGAGCCAAGTTGGTCCACTTCGGCATAGTCGAATTCTTCGGCGGCGGCAATGCGGAGTACTTCCTGGCCTTCGGCAGCGTTCAGAAATTCGCCCTTTTCATTCAGCAGTTTCAACGCATTCCACTGCTTGGGATTGTGTGAGGCAGTCAGGATAATACCTCCACTGGCACCTTCCATGGTTACAGCCAGCTCAGTAGTCGGAGTAGAAGCCAAGTCAATGTCCACTACATCCCAGCCCATACCCATCAAGGTACCGACTACTACGTTCTTGACCATCTCACCGGAGATGCGGGCATCACGCCCTACTACAATTTTGTTACTTTTTACAGTACACGTCTTACGAATCAGGGTAGCATAAGCTGAAGTGAACTTCACAATGTCGAGCGGATTCAATCCCTCGCCGGCACCACCGCCAATGGTTCCGCGGATTCCGGAAATAGATTTGATTAGAGTCATAGGTTAATGATTTTAAATTTATAGGTTAGTTCCAAATTTGGAATTTATGAATATCATAGTAACAAGGATAAACCCTCTCCATAGCTTGTTGTTGCCCCATTTTAGAAGGAACGATTAATTTCACATGCGCCCTATCACGAACGTACTTCAAAGCCACCAGCCAGCCAGCAGGCACAGACGTACCATAGGCAAGACGCATAGAACCCTTTATGAAAATTCCGGCAATAGATGACGAGGTAACTGTATATTTGAATTCATCCAAATAATCCGGTATCGGTATATCCAGATTAGACATTAAATATCCAGACTGCAAATTCAGCTCTTCATAACGCACCAAAACCAAATCATTCGGTTTTATTGTATCCGCAGGATTCGTCGAACCTTTATCCACAATCTGCATATACACTCCGCTTGCCAGCTGCACATACTCATTCCTGCTTACATCCGTGGTCGAATCTTGCGCATAGAACTCACTTTGAGAAATAACGACAATGCTACTGTCTTTAATAAATGCTTTGATGGCATCTTTTTCTTCCTCAAGCATTTCAGCATAAGTCTTAGAATTATCGCATGCCTGAAAGGCTAAACAAACTGCAAGTAAGGCAAAAAAGAATAAAGTAAGTTTCTTCATTTCTGTTAGTTAGTAATTTCGTACAAAATAGAATGCGGCAAAGATAACAATTCTTTTTTATCCGATGGCATTTTTTATGAATTCTTCTTATTGTTTAAAACCGTCCTACAAGCTGTCCTGCAAGATACGACTTGGCTCCGGATTCTATCTTCACTATTTCCGGAGTACGGATACCCGGTTTCAGTTCTCCATTTATATTGAAAAACACATTACCATTTCCCACTAATGCGGCACCGGCACGGGCCGTCTGCGAAGAGCACACAACTTCTTTCCAGCAATCTTCTACCGTATTGTATATTAATATTTTGTCATTAAAACGATAAAATTCGGGCAACATAGTCATATAGGCTTTTGCCACAGATTTCAAGCTATCCACCGCCCGATTGTCCCCCTCGGCCAACGCCCGCTTCATCTTTTCTTCCCGTTTCAGGGCAGCTAGAAAAATATCTTTATTGACTCCGCCGGTACAGAGCACCAGACTGTCTCCACAGGCTATGCCGACACCACCGCCCAACGAAATTTCCACGGAATCTTTCCCCATAGGAACAGCCACCTGAGTCCATGTTCGTTCCCACGGATGATAAGAATAACCATCTAACGAAAGAGAGGCCGGACGTCCTTCGCCCGCACCGGCAAATCCACCCCATAAATACAAGCGATAATCCTTTCCCTTACGTTGCGCCACACACACCGACTGGGTACGGGGAGCACCCGGGAAGTCGGGCAATCGCGTCCATTCCGCATCCGGGTTGTCCAAATCCAAACAATACAATGCATTGGAAGGTGCTCCATTGACATTTCCTCCTACAATAAAAAGATAATGTTCCAATACTGCCCCTCCCATATTGTCTATCGTACAAGGCAAGGAAGGCAAGGTATCGACCATAGCCGTTGTAGCGTCCTTATCCAAGGAAATGCGAAACACGGAAGACAACGCACCGTTCTGATTCGTTCCACCCGCACAAATCACTCCCTGAGGGGTAGAGACAGACACACCATATGCAGCCTCCACCGGCAATTCTCCCACCTTTTTCCAAACAAGCAGCGAATCGGCCGACCCATCTGCCACATAAATTCCTTGATAGAACCTTTTCTTTCCACCTGCCGAGGCCGGTATTTCCGGAAAATTACAACCTCCTGCCATCAGCAGCCAACCATTATAGGTACCAGCATAACAGGCTGAAACGCCTAATTCAATCCCCATCTCCCCTGCAGGAGCACCTTGCATCTGCCTAACTGTCCAAACAAGTTCCTCTTTTACTTCGGGGGCAATGCATCCTGCCAATACAAGGCATAATATCCAAAACTTCTTCATCAATTTCTTTTTTTTACAAATAATAAAAATCTTTCCACTCTGATTAGGAAACCGGAGCAGAAAGATTTTTCCAACAACAAGAATAGGCAGGTTTACTTAACCAGTTCCTTCAGCTTCACTGTCTGGAAGGTCATATGTGCCACACTACTCTCATATAAGATTCCTACGGTTTCCTTATCCACCATACTCAGACAAGAATACCCCCATCCATGACCTTCATCCAGCAACACCTGATGTTCGGGCAACCATGTCTGTCCGCCATCAAGACTCACCTTAATAGTAATGTTGTTACGATTCTGAGTCGAATTAGGATTCGAGAATATAAGAATATCTTTTTTCAAGACATTATCCTTGGCTTTCACACTAATCAAGCTGGCCATACACACAGGCTCCTTCAAGGCCGTACGAGATGATTCATGCTCTTTCCATGTTTCTCCCAGGTCAGTTGTCGTATATACGGCACGACTCCCCCCCCTATTGTCACGCATATTCAGCATCAATACCCCCGGTTCTACTTCAGCCACCTGTGCTTCAGTGGTATTGGTACGTGCATGGTTATGTATTTTCCAAGTCTTTCCACCGTCTTTGCTATACATGATACCTGCATTGGGAATACGGTCTGCACCGATATACTGAATAGGAAATACCAATGTACCGTCGCTCATGGTAATGCCACGTCCCGGACCTTGCAGCAAGAAATACCAAGATGCATCTTTAACTTGCTCTGTCACATTAATGGGTTCAGACCAAGTCTTTCCGTCATCCGTACTTTTACTCATTACTAACTGTGCCGTGTGGTTCATATCCATTCCCGGATGCGAACTCCACCATGCACGTTGATTGCCCATGCCATGTGTCCAGGCAGCCACAATCCATATCGTATTGGTCTTGGTGTCTACCAGAATAGAGGGGTCTCCAACACCATTCTGTGCAGCAGGCAGTCCTCCTGTTTCACCAAAAGCCAAAGGCAAACGCATCTTTTCCCAAGTCTTTCCACCATCCGTACTGCGGCTGAGTCCTATATCTACATGCTCCTGCAAATCGACGCTGCTGTTATAACGCACATCATAGACACCCAGCAAAGTACCTTTATTAGTTGTCACCAGCCCCGGAATGCGAAATGCCGCCGAGTTGTCATCTCCAGCATGGCGCACTCCTACTCCCATACGGTGCTCGATACCATCGGGAGAAACCATCTTGATAGGAACCTCTTTCCCGTCCAATGTAACAGATGTCAGTTCGGCAGTCACTTTTGTATCCAACGGTGTACCAGGATTCATTTGCAAACTAACCCAGAAGAAATTCACGCCGGGGAAAAGTTTCTGACCGCTCTTCAACAACACTTCATTTTCCGGATTCTCCACTTGTGAGTTCTTGATTGAATAAGAAGGATTGGCCGCCAATGTGCCTCCCGGTTTATGACTGGAGATATACTCTACAGGAGCAAAACGTTTCTTACCTCTGTCTTGCAACGCCTCCGTACCTCCATAATAAAGTTTCACTGCCTGAATATCCGAAAGCTTCACTTCCTTGCCGAAATTTAAAACCACATCGTCCAAAGTCTGATTTTCTCCGGCATTGAAGCGGATATAAAACAAAACATTATCTTGTCTTTCAATCAGAATCGGAATACGTGTTTCACGAACAAATATAGAATCGGTAGCATGAATCACCTGAGTGACAGCACCCCACAAAAAGAAAAGAAAAAACAAGTTCAATACTTTTTTCATGATATTAATAGTTTTAAATAATAAAATCCGTTGTCATAACTGCGGCAATGTGGCCGGAAACAAATCATTGTCGGTATGTTCACGCAAAACAATATTCACCATTTGTTGCAGAATCTCAGGATGCTGCGCTGCAACATCAGTGTCTTCATAAATATCCTCCGCCAGATTATACAAATATTTTTTCCCTTTTTTATTATCAGCTTCCAGTTACCCATACTAATCTGGTCGGTTTCATGAAATTCCCGATGCAGAAATTCATGTTTTTGCTGACGGGCATCATCTCCCAACAAAGTGGACGCTAAAGATATGCCATCAAAGCAATCCCCTTTTATCTTCTTATTCAAGTATTTTTTGGGAGACCTTCTCTCACCAATCAATTCACAGAAAGTAGGCATCACATCATACAAAGCCAGCACTTACCGGACTACCGGCATAAGCTTGAGTAAAACGCATACCTTCTTGTGCCATTCGATTAAAATGGGGAGTCTGTATATATTTTTGGCCATAACATCCCAAATCCCCATATCCCATGTCATCACACAAAATAAAAACAATATTAGGCTTCAACGATTTATCAGCCGAATATACCCTCAACGTAGCGGAAAGGAAAATAGCACCTATCAGCAAAAAACGGGATTGTTTCATAATATGTTGATTCTATCAAAGGGTCTCTAATAACCAATCCATAATTTAAGAAAATCATTAAGATTCGCGCTTGCAAATATAAGCAATATTTAAATTTATAACAATGTATTAATAAAAATATTTATTTAAAATCCCCGTATTAGACAAACTGTGATATTTATCTAAATACGGGGATAATAATACAGATTACTTACTTTCCAGCTTCAATACCGCTTTTTTCAGTCCTTTGGCAGTGGCCTCAAGCAAGATGCTTCCCGGTTTATCGGTAACAGCCACGATGGCAGTCATCATACCGTTGAATACTTTCATTTTCGGAGTCTGGAAACTTTCCAATGAAGCGGGATTTCCGTTGGCACCTGCACGATAAAAACCGACTCCTTTTACATTGAAGCGAATCTCATTCTCAGCAAGAGGACAAAGATTACCATCTTTATCTACCACTTTTACGGTGACAAATGACAAATCCTCACCATCTGCACTGAGAACTGTACGATCTGCAACCAGTTCAATGTGGTGGGGAGCGCCGGCTGTGTGCATTTCTCTCTCAGCGACCGCTTTTCCATCTTTATCGTAGGCAACAACTTTTACACAGCCCGGTTCATATCTGGTATCCATCCACATCAGACGATAGCGCTGCTGCCGCTTGAAGTTGGCTGTGGAAGTAGAATCTTTACTGTTTTCCACCGTCACAGACAAATCCTTACTGCGCTTACCTTGGCTCTTGCCATTGATAAAGAGCTCTGCCGACGGATAGTTGGTATAGACAAACACCGGAGTCACCTCTCCTTCACGACCTTCCCAATTCCAATGAGGAAGTATATGCAAGGTTTCCTCTTCGGGATTCCAATGGCTGCGATAGAGGTAGAAACGGTCTTTGGGTAACCCGGCAAGGTCTATGATGCCGAAAAGCGAGGAATGGCTGGGCCAGTCGGTATAATAAGGAGTGGGCTCGCCCAGATAATCGAATCCAGTCCATACAAATTCTCCTATGCACCAGTTATTATCCTCATGCCAAATCCAATCATCTTCCGGTAAGTTACTCCAACCGCAATGTTCAACATCGTAGGAAGAAGACTGGTGGTCGGAATATTTCTGCATGGAACGGCGTTCCACAGGAAACTTATACACTCCACGGGAACTAACCGTAGAAGCGGTTTCACTGCCCAAAACAATACATTGAGGAAGTTTTTTGTAATTCTCCGAATACTTATGCGGACGATAATTAAACCCGGCCACATCCATCGTTGCCGCCATATTATTGTTGACTACGGCATCCGGAGCATCCATACCTTGAGTGACAAGACGTGTGGGGTCTTCACGATGACAAATGTCCTGAAGCATACGCGAAAGTTTCGGACCACGGTTTCTGTTCCACTGGTCGGGAACCTCATTGCCGATACACCACATCATGACACTGGGATTATTACGATAGTGGTGAACCAGATTTACCAAGTCCTTCTCCACCCATTCATCAAATATCTTATGATACCCGTTCTGCACTTTGGCACCTTTCCATTCATCGAAAGACTCTGCCATCACCATCATACCCATCTCGTCACAGGCACGAATCAATTCGGGGGCAGGCATGTTATGGGAAGTACGGATGGCGTTGCAACCCATATCCTTCAATATACGAATCTGACGACGAATACCCGCTTCGTTGGCTATTCCTCCCAGAGGTCCTAAGTCATGGTGGTTACATACCCCTTTGAATTTCGTCACCTTTCCGTTCAGGAAGAAGCCTTTATCAGGAATAAGTTCTATCGTACGGATACCAAAACGGGTCGCATACTCATCTTTCAGAACCTCACCCTCATAAATCTTGGTCTCAGCCGTGTAGAGTACAGGAGCGTCGGGCGACCATAAAGAAGGATTGTAGACCACAAAATTCTGGTTGAAGAAAGTACCGTCCAGTTTATCACCCGGTCTGTCGTCCGAAGAGAGCATTTTGCCTTCCGCATTTTTAATTTGGGTTACAATGCGGTAATCAGACACATTTTTACCGACAGGCATCGTCAATTCTGTCTTCACATTGATTCTGGCAAATCCTTCTTCCACTACCGGAGTAGTAACTACAGTGCCCCATACCGGAATATGCGCCTCTTCATTGATGACAAGATGCACATTGCGGTACAATCCCGCTCCCGGATACCAACGGGAAGACTCCGGTTCGTTCTCCAAACGCACGGCAAGCGTGTTCACTTCGTTCTCTTTCAAATAAGGTGTAACATCCATAAAGAAAGAATTATAACCGTAAGGCCAATATCCGGCCTTTTGTCCATTTACATAAACATGCGCATGACTCATGGCACCGTCAAACACCAGAGTCGCCTTTTTGCCTTTTGCAAAAGCAGGAGCCTCAAAATTCAAGCGATACCATCCCACCCCAACAAAAGGTAATCCTCCTGTACGTCCGGCATGTTCCATCGCTTCTTTCTGACCATCCTGGGCAATAGCTACATTTTGCTTGTCATTGTTGATGCTGAAAGGACCATAAATAGCCCAATCGTGCGGCACCGTCACAGACTGCCATTTGATATCATTGTAAGTGCGACTACTGAAATCCTTGCTGTCTTCACGAGTGAACTTCCATCCTTTCTTGAAAGTCTGCACAGTACGTACTTGTGCCTGAAGCAGCAGAGGAACAGCCAACATAAAAATAGCTGCAAGTTTAAAAATTCGGTTCATATCATTTTCATTTATTGTTTTCATTCATTTTATTGTTTTTGCTCATTTCAAACACCAACTCCCCAGCATGCACCAATTCATCGTGAGTGATACGGAAACCATTGTGTTTTACTCCATCCAACTTCACCTCCTTAATGTAATCCGAATTGGAAGACTTGCGAATCACCAGTTTATCCTCCTTATAATAACGCGAATCCAAACTGAGAGTTACTTTATCGAAAGCCGGTGTCGTAAGGGTATAGTCCGGAGTGCCGGGACAATCCGGATAGAAACCTATCATGCTAAAAATAGCCCATGCAGACATCGTACCTGTATCATCATTACCCGGGATACCATTTGGCTTATCCGTAAAATAGCGTGCCAACAATTCTTTTACTAGTTTTTGAGTACGCCATTCTTCTCCAGGGAAATAGCTGAAAAGATAAGGATAAGCAATGTCCGGTTCATTAGCAGGATCATACAGTCCTTCATCAAACACTTTCTGAAGTTTGTCCACGAAGTTTTTCCTGCCCCCCATCAGTTTGGCAAGCCCCAACACATCATGAGGCACATAAAATGTATAGTTCCAGGAATTTCCTTCGTGAAAACCCGGACTGGGTGCGAAATTTGCTCCTTCCATGGGATCGAAAGGCGAATAGAACTTTCCATCCGGCAGGATGGGACGAAGCGTACCGAACTCGCGACAATAATAATGCTTATAACCCATAGAGCGTTTGTAAAAAAGCTCCGCATCCTCCTTTTTACCTAATGCCTTTGCTAAACGAGAAAGAGCATAGTCTGCAATATAGTATTCCAACGCATGCGAAACCGAATTGTCATACTGCTCACGCAAAGGAACATAACCCAGTGAATAATAATCATCAGCATCCGGACGCATCAGATTCTCTTTACCGGGTAAAGTAGCCGACTTGTACATCGCCTCATACGCTGTTGCGACATCAAAATCGCGCAAGCCTTTCATCCAAGTATCCACAATTACGGGAATGGAAGGATCGCCTTCCATCGTAAGCGTTTCACGACCATAAAGTTCCCATTTTGGCAACCAACCATGTTCACGATACATATCTATCATGGTACGTACCATATCAAGCTGACGATCGGGGAAGAGCAAAGTCATCAATTGATGAACGTTCCGATAAGTATCCCATAAAGAGAATACGGTATAGCGGTTTCCTCTCACCGTGCGGATTTCGTCACCTTCCATGACCGGATACTGCCCGTTGACGTCTTGCAAAGTATTCGGATGAATCAGAAAATGATACAACGCGGTATAGAACACACGACGTTGCTCCTCCGTTCCACCCTCTACCAGCACCCGGCTGAGGTCATCGTTCCAAGCTTGACGTGCGGCAGTGTGCAGTTCTTCAAAACTTTTTCCCGACTGTTCTGCCTCCAAGTTCTGCCGTGCATTGTCAATGCTCACAAAAGAGACTCCCATACTTACTTCTACCTGTTCGTTACTCTCAGCGTCGAAAGTAAACCATACACCAATGTCATCCCCGCTCATTTCTTTGGTATAATGCGGATAAAGTTTACGAGTCCCCGATGTATTGTCCCATTGAGCCTCCACACCCATCTTACGCATCTGCTTCCAATAGCCCTTCGTTTTTGGAGTTTTATTTATCTTCATTACGAAATAGACCGGAAATACTGCATTGGGATTATAACAGAAAGTTCCCAGTAACTTGCTTCCCTCAATTTCCGTATCACTCACAAAACGGACGGTAGCACCACTTTCATTGGTCAGTCCCTCGCCCAAATTCAGCAAAACATTTCCTTGTCCGGCCGGGAAGGTGAAACGGGTACGACCTGTACGGGAAGTAGCAGTAACCTCAGTCTTTATACCATATTTGGTCAAGTAGTTGGTATAGTAACCGGGAGTAGCCTGTTCGTCTCTATAAGAACTGCCATATTGCAGATAATCCACATTCAACTCACCCGCAGTAGGCATCAACAGCAACGAACCCAATTCGGGGCATCCTACACCACTGAGGTTGACATGCGCATAGCCGGTAAAATAGGTATTCTTATACTCGTATGGGGTAGACCACCAACGACTGTCTTTGTCAATGTTACCGTTCACAGCTCCCATCACATTGAAAGGAACTACCGACATCATTCCTTGCGGACACACTGCGCCCGGGTTAGTAGTGCCATAATTGGTAGTACCCACAAAAGGATTCACATAATCCACCGGTTGTCTGGCACCACCATCCACCACTATCTCGTCCGTAAATATCCACCCGCCAATCTTCTTGTCGGAACGTGCCTGATAGCGGATATAACGGGCGCGTGTCTCTCCTTTCCAGCCGTAATTTTTGAAACAAACGACCGAGTCCTTAGACACAATGTTCTTCAGATGCGTCAGTTCTGTAAAATTCACGTTATCAAGCGAAACAGAAATAATAACCTCAGCAGGAAGGAAAATCTCCGGCCCTACCACCTGCATAAAATCTGCACAGACTGACCTGATTTCATCTTCTTCTTCCAAATCAATAGTCACGTCCAGCCGATTGTGCGAAATAAAACCCTGCCATGCACCATCTACGTTAGTCCATCCACCACGAATACCGTCAGTCAACGTTTTTTCTCCCTGCGCTTTATAATACTCACTATAAGGTGCATTATACTTCACCGGTTTGCCAAACGCCAGATGCCGAATCGGATGGAGAGATTCCGGACGGTTGCCAATCTCGTCTTTCAGTTGGAAAGGATGATAACCAGCAGCTTCCAATCGTTCTACCTCGCGCAAGGCACTACGATGAAAATCCAAGTACGATTTACGTTCCGGCATGCTCCAAGCTACTTCGGAAAGTGCCAGAATACGGGGATATATCATACTCTCATAATGTTCATCAGTAGGTATATACTCCGCCCACAAATTGGCCTGCACACCATATAGAAGTTTAACATCTTCCTGAGTAAACGAAGCGGGAACAGGATTATACGAATAGACCTTGGACAATGGCAGATAACCGCCTATTGCCTCCGGTTGCGAGTAAGGCGCGTCCTGATAACTGTCAAAATAGCAATATGCCCCCGGAGTCATCACGGCACGGTGACCGGATTTTACGGCTTTTAGACCTCCTTCTTCACCACGCCAAGACATTACGGTGGCATTGGGTGCCAAACCGCCTTCCATAATTTCATCCCACCCCAACAGTTTGCGGCCATGCTTGTTCAGAAATACCTCCATACGGTGAATGAGGTAACTTTGTAATTCATTCAGATTCTTTAATCCCTCATTCTTCATACGCTGTTGGCACTTAGGACAACTTTTCCAAGCCTGTTTGCCAGCTTCGTCACCTCCCACGTGGATATACTCGGAGGGGAAGAGTGCCATCACCTCTGTCAGCACATCTTGCAGAAAAGCAAATGTCTGTTCGTTGCCGACACAAAAATCCGCACTGGCATAAGGCTTTCCCTGACATGAGAGTTCAGGATAAGCCGCCAAAGCTTCTTCCGAATGAGCCGGCATTTCTATTTCAGGTATAATGGTGATATGTCGTTCTGCTGCATAACGCACCAGTTCACGAATATCCTCCTGGGTATAATAACCGCCATAAGCTTCAGAATCTGTACCTTCGCAATATTTACGCCCATCGGGAGCATTCCACCACTCCTTCCAGATACTTTCAGGACGCCATGCGGCCAGTTCCGTAAGCCGGGGATATTTCTTGATCTCGATTCTCCACCCGGCGGCATCCGTCAAATGCAGATGCAAGCGATTGATTTTATAATATGCCAAAGCATCTATCTGCTTCATCAAGAACTCCTTGCTACGAAAATGCCGTGAGACATCAATCATCAAGCCACGATAGTCGAAACGGGGCGCATCTTCTATCCGGACGGCAGCCACTTGCCAAAGGTTCTCTCCGGCAGGTTCAGCCAACTGAAGCAAGGTCTGCAAGCCATAAAACAGTCCGGCATCCGTAGCTGAAGAGATAGTAATTCCCCCAATGTTCACATCCAGCACATACCCCTCTTCAGAAGAGACGCCTGACACTGGGCGTTTTTGGAGGGAAATCGTATTTCCTTCGGCGCGGTTCGCCACATATACTTTTCTGTTCAAAAAAGAAGGTTGGGAAGAGAGATAGGCTATCAGCCGTTCTCTCTCCTCTCCTTGCAGATTAGTACAAAATTTGGTGTCTTTGGTGATACAGAACATGCCGTTCTGTTGCTCCACTTGCCGCGGCACAGGAATGACTCTTTGCGCCGACAAACTTCCACAAAAAAGAAGAGCAGTCAACAGAAAGACACTAATTGTTGTTTTTGTAAAATACATATCAAACATGTTTAGCAAATTATACTATTCCGCCCCCCACTTTGTCGGTTGATTGGTCATCACCACTTGCAGGGTACCTCCCTCCATCAGTTGCTGATGGGTAAAATAAGGTTTCGACAACACCGTTCTGTTCAAAACGGCACTCTCAATATACTTGTTTTCCGCTGAGTTGTTTTGAACTACAATTTTAAACTCCTTACCCTGAGGCAAGCGGATTGTAATCGCATCAAACAAAGGACGACCGATGGAATATTCCGGATTACCAGGACAGAGTTGATAAAAACCCATGGCATTTAGCACATACCAAGCAGACATTTGTCCGCAATCTTCATTGCCGGAAAGTCCATTGGGATTGTTGAAATACTGGCTATGAAGCACACTATCCACCAAAGCTTGAGTTTTCCAAGGCTGCCCTACCTTATTATATAGATGCAGAATGTGATGGCTTGGCTCATTTCCATGAGCATACTGCCCTATCAATCCAGATATATCGGCAGAAGTCTGGTCACCTTCCAAAGTCGAGTCGGCAGTGAACAAGGAATCCAATTTGGCGATAAAGCCCTCACGCCCCCCCATTAGTTCTACCAGTCCTTCTACATCCTGCGGCACAAACCATGTCCATTGCCAAGCTGTACCTTCACAATAGTCATCTTCGCGATGATTACTGGAACGGGGATTGAACGGAGTACGCCATTTTCCCTCCAAATCTTTTCCGCGCATGAAGCGCACCCCCGAATCGAAATAATGACGATAGGAACGACCGAATTCTGCATAACGATGCTGTGTAGCCGTATCGCCCAAGGCCTCTGCCAACTGACTGATGCACCAGTCGTTGTACGCATATTCCAATCCTTTCGCCACCGATTCATTCTCTTTGTCGCAAGGCACATACCCCAATGTATTCTTATAGTATTTAGAAATAGGCATCAAAGCAGCATGTTTCAGGTAATCGGTGGTGGCGATGGGTGCCAACGTATCGTACTCGGCACTACGTAAACAAGCTTCCAAAGCCAATCGAGCATCAAAGCCACGGTCGCCTTTCATATACGCATCTACAATAACCGGCACTGCATGGTAACCAATCATCGTACCGGTATAGTTACCTGCCAGTTCCCACATCGGCAAGATACCTCCATCCTGATACTGTTTCAACAAAGCATTGATGAAACGGGTATTTTGCTCCGGCTCAATGATAGTGAGCAACGGATGCAGGGCACGGAACGTATCCCATAGGGAGAAAATGGTGTACATAGGCTTATCTGACTCAGCAGTATGTATCTCACGGTCTAAACCACGATACCGTCCATCGATGTCAGTAAACAGACTTGGAGAAATACCAGTATGATAAAGCGCCGTATAGAACACGGTCTTCTGATCAACATTACCACCCTCAACATCTATCTTACCCAAATACTCATTCCAGTCACGACGGGCATCAGCCTTCACCCGCTCAAAGTTCCATCCCGGAATCTCTGCCAAGTTTTTCTTTGCTCCTTCCCCATCTACCGAAGAGAGTGCCACCTTCACCAGAACCTGTTCATCCTTGGCAGTCGCGAAATGGAGCAATGCTTTCTTCACTGGCAAAACACGCTTTCCGTCCGGATGAAGAATAGAATCGGTCAGAATATCACACGTGAAAGGCTTCGAGAATACTGCTTCAAAATAGACATCGTGTCTCCACGCCCAACTGTTGGTATTCTTATACCCCCGCAACGTAGAATCATTTACCACTTCCAAAGAGAGAGCACGATTGTACTGCCCTTGCAGGGAATAATCCAAGTCCAAGATAAAGCCCGCCTCACTGCTTTCAGGAAAAGTATAGCGGTGCAATGCTACCCTCGAAGTGGAAGTCAGTTCCGCTTTCACCCCATATGTCTCAAGGAACACAGAATAGTAACCGGGAGCAGCCACCTCACTTTGATGACGGAACCGGGAAGCATAGGGTAATGTCTGAGCAGGAGAACCTCCCGTTGCGGCAAAGGAGACATCTGAAGAAGCTACCTCCTCAGAAAGGACAGTTTGCTGCTTGCCTACAGTAGGCATCAATAGAATCTCACCATAATCGCCACACCCTGTTCCACTGAGATGAAGATGTGAAAAGCCATTGATTACAGTATCCGTATCATAATAGCCCGAGCAAGCATCCCAACCGTAAATACGGGTATCAGGTCCCGGTTGTATCATTCCATTGGGAACAACAGCACCGGGGAACGTGTGTCCATGTCCTCCGGTGCCAATAAACGGATTGACGTAATCCGCATAATCCTTCTGTACGGCATTTGCGCCACAACTTGTAAGGAGTGCCCCAAAAGCCACTCCCCACAAGTATTTATCCACTAATTTCATCTTTCTGTTATCATTATTTCTTTTACTCGATTACAATCTCGTCAACAAACAAGAAACCAAAATTACCCTTTCCACCATGCCAAGCAGGAATAGAGCGTTCTGAAAGTCCCAAAACGCGTACATAACGGGTTTTTACGGGCGCAAAAGTCTGTTTATGCTCATACAATCCGTTACGATCGGTCTCCTTCATCTCCGGATACTCTTCAGAAAAGACTTTCGTAAAATTCTCCCCATCATCGGATACTTCAATAGTAATGCCACGCACATCAAACACCCAATCCCCCTTCTCTACACAAGTAGAGAAAGCCACACTGGATATTTCAGTAGGCTGCTGCAAGTCGATAGTCACATCCATATCATTGCGGTAGAAAGCAATCCAACGACCGGTCTTATAGTTACCATTACCTTTCAATCCGTCAGTTAAAGTAGATACGCCTTTAAACTCGTATTGTTTGTTCACCGGCTGGTTAGCCACGATGGATTTGCAAGTAGATTTGCTGAAAACCACTTTCTCTGAAAAGATGCGACTATTGCCCGAAGGGCGTACAGCTACTGCCTGGAGTATACAGTTTTCTTTGATGGAAAGCACACTGTCGGCCATCGGAGAAGCGGAAGTGGGCTCCGTCCCGT
Source organism: Bacteroides muris (ex Fokt et al. 2023) (assembly GCF_024704895.1). Lineage (NCBI taxonomy): Bacteria > Pseudomonadati > Bacteroidota > Bacteroidia > Bacteroidales > Bacteroidaceae > Bacteroides > Bacteroides muris (ex Fokt et al. 2023). The sequence goes on from NZ_JAMZEE010000028.1 coordinate 47,721, forward strand.
CCAATGTATAATGAATGGGAGCATCATCAATCGTCTTCATACGTACCTCTACGACACCGGTCTCCGCATTAGCCTGGAAATCGGCAGTTACGTCGAACACATGTTTTGCATAGTTGTAACCCTCGGTCTGATACAGACTGATGAGTTGCGGCAAACGAGTCAGGAAGTTCTGGTAATCCTTCTTGTCAGCCTGGCTCCACTGTATTTCGCAGAGAGCTGCCCAGCGAGGCAATGCCATGTATTGCAACTGCGAGAATGTAGGAATGTATTCAGTCCAATGATTGGCTTGAACACCTACAATATATTTCTGTTCTTCCTGAGTGAGCGAACGGGGCATCGGCTCATAGCTGTAAACGCGTTCCAACGGCAGGTAACCACCAATGGCCATAGGCTCGTTCTCTGTATCCTTAGTCTGATAATAATCAAAGTAGAGATAAGTGTTCGGAGTCATAATCACATCATGATGTTGCTTGGCAGCTTCGATACCTCCACCTTCGCCACGCCAAGACATCACGGTGGCATTCGGCGCCAGACCACCTTCCAATGTTTCGTCCCAACCTATCATCTGGCGACCATGCGCATTCAGAAACTTTTCACCATGATTAATGATAAAGCTTTGCAGATACTCTTCCTTGCTATGCTTATCATCAGACTTGATGCCCAGAGCTTTGATACGCGCCTGGCACTTGGAACAAGATTTCCATTTCACCTTCGGGCATTCATCACCACCGATGTGTATATATTCCGAGGGAAATATATCTATTATTTCTGCCAAAACATCGTCAATGAAAGTCAGCACACTGTCATTTCCTGCGCAAAGCACGTTATCAGACACTCCCCAGATAGTCCACACGTCATACGGACCACCCGTACATCCCAGTTGCGGATAGGCAGCCAATGCAGCCTGCATGTGTCCTGGAAGGTCTATCTCAGGAACTACCGTAATATAACGTTCGGCAGCGTATGCCACAATTTCCCTTGCCTCCTCCTGCGTATAGAATCCTCCATAAGGCTTGCCGTCATATTCACCTGAATTATGGCCAATAACGGTTTCCTTTCGCTGAGAACCGATTTCAGTAAGCAACGGATATTTTTTAATCTCAATACGCCAGCCTTGGTCATCAGTGATGTGCCAATGCAAACGATTCATGTTGTGCAATGCCATCATATCAATGAAACTTTTCACCTCCTCCACTGTAAAGAAGTGACGGCTTACGTCAAAGTGAGCACCACGATAATCGAAACGGGGAGCATCACTAATTTCCACATAAGACAGCACAGGAGTACTGTTTTCCAATACGGGGATAGACTTGCGCAACGTCTGAATACCGTAGAAGACACCCGCCTCGCTTGCACCCGAAATCACAACTCCTTCCGCATTTACTTTCAACTGATAAGCTTCCGGTTTTTCAACATCCGAAACCACCTGAAGCAAGATATTCCCCTTACCTTCAGTACCAGTTTCAATCTGATACACCTTACCAGTAGCCTTTTTCAGATAGCCAGCCAAATACTGAGCATTGCGCTGCATAGCCTCATTTCCTTCCGGATAAATAATTTTAACATTATTATTCAATGCAAACTCACCATTGGCAGCCATCACTATTTCCTGAGGGATAGGAATCACTTGGTAATTCGCTGCTGTTTTCTCACCGGAACATGAACACAACCATCCGGTCATGGCAATCGCCGTTGCCATCTTCAATAGGTTTTTCATCTTGATATTTTTAAAAAATTAATAAGTTTCCCGTATATGCTTCACAAGAATTTCCGGATTTATACCTTTTTTTATTTCCGGAGAGGTAATCATAATTCGGTGTGTCTCTCCCGGCAATAAATCAAAGAAATTATCTGTAAAACGCGCACCTTGATAAGGTATTTGCACAAAAACGTCCTTCGCCAACTTTGAAGCAGACAGTGTCACTTCACACACACCGTCCTCTACGACCTTTATCTTACTTTTCACCATTGTTTGGGGTAAATCCAACTCTTTAGTGGGCGCAAAATAGTGAACATCACGCGCCACTTCCTTTCCATGCTTATCCTTCAAAGACAAGAGCAGATAGCACTCCTTACGCAGCTTTTCATCGGCCCATTCATCTAAATCCTTACCAAATACTTTCACAGAGCTATTGGCAGGAGCCTCCACTTTGACCGACTCCTGCTGTAGTTTCTTGCCGTTGAAATCCATCAACCGCATTTCTAAAGTCATACCTGCCGAATCTTCCAATTTATCAGAAAGCAGATAGACATTCAGATGCCCGTTCTCATGGACAGGATTAACTATCAACGGAGCAAACGCACGTTTCGCCTGGTAATGCAATGCTTTCCAATTACCATAATAATCAATGCCCGACCACGATACGACCGGCCAGCTATCATTCAGCTGCCAATAGAGCGTTCCCATGCAGTATGGGCGGTTGCGACGGTGCGCTTCAAAGCAATAGCGCATCCCTTGCCCTTGCAATACAAGACCGACATAAACAAAATCCTCAAATTTTTCGGGAACGATGAAATCACGTTCCATATAGGTACGTATCAAGTCATTGCCCAACGAACTCTTCTGATGGGCAGTCATTACTTCAGATTCTATCTCATAATCTTCGGGAGAAGCAAAAGTGGCGATGGTCTTCATTTCGGGGAACGACTCGAAACCGAACTCGCTCTGGAAACGTCCGATTTCCGTATCAGACGATTCAAAAGTTTTCTTGCCGTACCAGATACCCCAGTTGTGGCTGTCACCGATATTCCAAGAATCAGGGCGTCCCCAATTGGAGAAATAAGGAGAAGTATGAACATAAGAGCGTCCCTCATCCCACTCCTTCACTTTGGAAGGAAGCAGTTCGCGGAACAGTTTGTCATAGTTGCGGTAAAACTCCTCATATACCTCGGGAGTATAACGGGATTGCCATCCCCAATATTTCAATCCTTCCAATATTTCGTTGTTACCGCACCACATAGCCAAGCAAGCATGATTGCGCAGACGCTTGATATTGTAATCCACCTCCTCGGAAACGCGTTTCAAGAATACCGGATCAGCCGGATAAACGGTGCATCCGAACATGAAATCCTGCCATATCAAGATGCCGTTTTCATCTGCAAGGTCATAAAAGCGATTATCCTCGTAAGTGCCTCCTCCCCATACACGGATGACATTCATATTGGCTTCTTTGATGTCACGGAACAGGGTAGCATAACGCTCGTCGGTCATGTTAGGCAATAGAATGTCATTGGGAATAAAGTTGGCACCTTTGGCAAACATGGGGATACCATTCACTTCAAAGTAATAGGATTCACCATGTTCGTCCTTTTCATTCACCAGACGAATCGTACGGAGTCCGATACGATGATGTCCGGAAGCAACCGTCTTTCCCCGGCAGACCACTTGCGCCGTAAAATCATACAGCACTGGTTCTCCCCAGCCATTGGGCATCCAACGCACCGGATTCTTAATCTCTACAGGAATTTTCACATGGTTGATGCCAGGATTCAGCACTACCGACTGTTTGACGGTAAGGGGCTGTCCGTCCTTCAAAGAACAGGACACGATGATTTCGGCTTCCTCTTTTCCCGATGATATACTGTTTATCTCCAGCTCATTGGAAATCTCTGCCTGCCGGTCGGTCAGCGAAAGCTGTTTCACATGATAGTCATCAATAGTAGCCACATCATAGAAACACAACGTGACGGGACGCCAAATGCCGCTGGTTACCATACGGATTCCCCAGTCCCAGCCGTAGCTGTAAGGAGCCTTTCGGGTAAATACACTGAGCTTCTTATCTGAATGGTCATTGTCTGCCGGATAGTCAAATCCGTTCGACGCCCATTGCGGCAATGTCTCCTTGATAGGTGAACGGAAAAAGACATGCAGTTTGTTTTCTCCCTGACGGAGCACCTCTTTCACCGGAACGGAATAACCGACAAACATATTGTCCGACTTCAACAACAATGCACCGTTGAGATAAACGTCCGCATACGTATCAAGCCCTTCAAAAGTCATCATGGCAGCTTCCCGCGAAAGCTGTTCTTCCGTCACGGTAAACGTAGTCTTGTATTCCCAGTCCTCATTCTCCACCCACTGAATATTCTTCTCATTCGTCCCGAAAAAAGGGTCGGGAAGCAATTGGTGATTCAGCAAATCTTGATGCACAGTTCCCGGTACAGTGGCCGACCTCCATTTATCGGTGCCCGCCTGAGAAAACATCCATCCCTGATTCAACATCAATACTTCGGAAGTATCATTAGCCTGAGCATTCCATAAGCTAAAACAAGCAATAAAAGTGTACAATAGTTTACTTTTCATATTATCGGATAAAAGATTTTACGCAAATATACTATTTATATATTTAAAAGCCACAGTCAATTAATATATTTTTTTAATTTACTTCTTGTATATAATAAAAACGCCACTTTAATCCAACATTTTCCTATCTTTGCTGAGGAAATATCAATCTTAAAGAAAATGCCATGAAAAAAATCATTCTCTATTCTTTGTTTACATTGCTCGCTTTGTATGCTCCGGCCCAGAAACGTATCAAAGTGGCATGTGTGGGAAACAGTATCACGTATGGCTACACACTGCCCGAACGTGAAACACAAGCTTACCCGTCACAATTACAACAAATGTTGGGTGATACCTATCAGGTAGGAAACTTCGGTAAATCAGGAGCTACCCTGCTTAACAAAGGACATCGCCCCTATATGCAGCAAGAAGAGTATCGACAAGCGATGGAATTTGCCGGCGACATTGTAGTAATTCATCTAGGCATCAACGATACCGACCCTCGTGACTGGCCCCATTATCAAGATGAATTTATCCGCGACTATCTAGCACTGATTGATAGTTTCCGCACCGTCCGTCCGGGCTGTAAAGTCATCATAGCCAAACTGACTCCCATTGCCGACCGCCATCCGCGGTTCGAATCCGGCACACGCGACTGGCGCGGAGAAATCCAGCAGGCGATAGAAACCGTTGCCCGCGTAGCCGACGTGCAACTGATGGATTTCGAGCAACCGCTCTACCCCTATCCTTTCCTCTTACCCGATGCCATCCATCCCAACCCCGAAGGTGCCAAAATCCTGGCACAAACCGTCTATTCTGCCATTACAGGCGACTATGGAGGTCTGCAAATGCCTATCACTTATACAAATGGAATGGTTCTGCAACGCGACCGTCCCTTGTTAATCAAAGGAAAAGCAAACGCCCATAGTAAAATAAAAGTAAAAATAGCCGGGCAGAAGAAAACAACCGAAACCGACAGCCAAGGATGCTGGCAGGTGACATTGGCTCCCCTAGCAGCCGGAGGGCCACACACCTTGAGCATCACAGACGGAAAAACCTCCTTATTATATAAGGACGTATTGGCAGGCGAAGTATGGCTTTGCTCAGGACAGTCCAATATGGAATTCATGCTGAAAGCCACCACTACTGCCGCAGAGGATGTCCCTGCCGCAACCGATGACCAGCTACGCCTATTCGACATGAAAGGCCGATGGCTGACATACGCCGTAGAATGGCCGGTGTCCGTACTCGACTCACTGAACCACCTGCAATACTACAAACATGCCCAATGGGAAAACGCCACTCCAGAAACAGCCCGTGACTTCTCTGCCATAGCCTTCTACTTCGGGAAAATGTTACGTGACAGCCTGCAAGTACCGGTCGGATTGATTTGCAATGCCGTAGGAGGCTCGCCCACCGAAGCATGGATAGAACGCAGCACGTTGGAATACCGGTTCCCTGCCATACTGAAACAATGGACTGGCAATGATTTTATCCAGGACTGGGTACGTGGCCGCGCTGCATTGAACATCAAAAAATCCAGCTACAAAGAGCAACGCCATCCCTACGAACCCTGCTACCTCTATGAGGCAGGCATCCGCCCCTTGGAAAGTTTCCCCATAAAAGGCGTCATCTGGTACCAAGGAGAGTCAAACGCACATAATTTCACCACACACGAAAAGCTGTTCCATCTACTTGTAGATAGTTGGCGCAAGAATTGGAACGACAAGCAACTACCTTTCTACTATGTACAACTTTCCAGCATAGACCGCCCTTCATGGCCATGGTTCCGCGATAGCCAGCGGAGAATGATGAATACCATCCCTGCAACAGGCATGGCTGTTTCCAGCGATCTCGGAGATTCGTTGGATGTGCATCCGCGCAACAAAAAGCCTATCGGTGACCGACTGGGACGCTGGGCATTGAACCGCACCTACAACCATACGCAAGTAGTGCCCTCAGGACCTATGTTCCGCAACGTGGAGTTCCGTAATGGTGCAGCATATCTGGCATTCGACTATGGTGAAGGATTGCACAGCGCCGACGGTCAGCCTCTGCACACTTTTGAGGTGGCAGAAATTGACGGATTGTTTGAGCCCGCCGTTGCCGAAGTAGAAGGGAACCGCTTGAAAGTCTATAATAAAAACATCAAGAATCCACGCTACGTGCGCTACGGCTGGCAACCGTTTACTCGCGCCAATCTGGTGAACGAAACAGGATTACCGGCTTCTACGTTCCGGACAGAATAGTATATTTATCCCTTTCCGCATCAATAAAGAAAAAGGCTACACTCTCCACACAAAAGGGGGTAGCCTTTTTTCTACCACTGGTATCAAACATTTATAAGCCATCAATTTTTGGGAACAAAAGAGACTCTCTGGCATATATCGACCTTGGTAAAAAGCAACAGGAAAAATATATGATTAACGTGAGTTCGAAATAATACTGGGTGATTCACCCGGCTGACCACTGGTGTCAACTACACGAAGCCCAGTAACTGAACCTTGTAAAGATTGTCCAGCATTACTGAAAGCAGCATTTTCCAACACTTTGTTGCCCATTTTCGAGATAGCAGTTGTCAACGCAACACGTTTTTGCGAGCCCCCATAACCTACTACCACCACTTCCTCCAGTAATTCAGAATCCTCCTGCAAACTAATGTTGAGTAGTTTTCCATTCCAAACTTGTTCTACCGTTTTGTAACCCACAAATGAAATTTGGATAATGTCGCCTTCTTTCACACCGGACAAAGAGAAATTACCATCAATGTCGGTAATCACACCATTGGTACTTCCTTTTACTACTACCGAGGCACCGATAACAGGACCAAGGGCATCGTTGACCGTACCTTTACAAACACTGCTCTGTCGCGTGGCATACACCCCTGCTACATCAGGGTTTGCAGCATAAACCGCTCTTGTTGAGCCTCCCAACAAAAGCAGCATCATGCTGACTGTTCTGAATTGTCTAAACATAATAATGCAATTTAAGGTTCATAATAGGGTCTATAACCCGTTTTACCTATTCATTATTAACTCAGTTATTAATATTAAACCTAAGTACTTCCAGAACTCATATATTTAAAGAAGTATTTGATATTTGCCGCAAATATAATAACAATTTTAATAACACCGCTTAGTTAATAAAAATATTTTTTATTAACCATATGCTTTTTTGTTTTTAGAGGGAAATAACTTGCTCGTTATACAAAAAAGACTATTGCAATAGAGGTTAATATTTTTTTAAGTAAATAGTTTGGTAATCTTATCTTTATTATCAAAAAGAAAACAATCCTCAAACTATTCTAAATATAATGATGTAAGTACTGTTTTTAACAAAATGACGGCTCCCTATTAAATTATTGAATGAATATTTCGCAAATACATTGACGCTACAATTTGCTAACCCTATAGTATACTGATAATTTGCCAGATTATCAACCTCTCACTCTGTCTCTAAGAAAAGCTTGGTGGTAAAGTTGATTTTAGTTAGTACTGGAAGTACT